>DUEQ01000361.1 GCA_011192085.1 Caldilineae bacterium | reverse complement strand
CAATTAGGCCTGTGGCCAACATGATCTTAGCCATGTTCTCCAAATGGCGGTCGGTAATGAAATCCTCCATGTGGTAGAACTTGCGGATGGGAATGGCCAGCGTGACCACCATGGCGAACCCGGAGTAGATGGCGCCGGACACGAAGTAGGGCGGGAGGAAGGTGGTGTGCCAGCCGGGCACCGAACTGACTGCGAAGTCGAAGCTAACCACGCTGTGGACGGACACCACCAGGGGCGTGGCCAGAGCCGCCAGCAACAAAGATGCCCGCGCGTATTGCGCCCAATGCCGGGCCGCGCCGCGCCATCCCAAGGCGAAGATGCCATAAATGCGCCGCACCACCTTGTTATCCGCCATATCCCGCAGGGTGGCGAAGTCGGGGATCAGACCAACGTACCAGAAGAGCAGCGAGATGGTCACATAGGTAGAGATGGCGAACACATCCCACAAGAGGGGGCTGCGGAACTGGGGCCAGAGCTGGAACATGCTGGGGTAGGGCAATAGCCAATAGGCCAGCCAGGGACG
This sequence comes from Caldilineae bacterium, assembly GCA_011192085.1. Taxonomy (GTDB): domain Bacteria; phylum Chloroflexota; class Anaerolineae; order J102; family J102; genus M2005. The sequence continues at coordinate 7,366 of DUEQ01000361.1, read as the reverse complement.
CCCCGTGTGGATGATAGGGAAGAGGCCGGCATTGGCCACGGCGAAGATGGTCATGGCCTCAGCGAACCGATTGATGGAGTTCCGCCATTCCTGCCGGAAGAGCAGAAGGATGGCGGAGATAAGGGTGCCGGCATGGCCGATACCGACCCACCACACGAAGTTGACGATGGCGAAGCCCCAGGCCACGGTATTGTCCAAACCCCAAACGCCCACGCCTTTGGCGAACAGCACCGTCAGGGAAAAGAGCATCAGCATGACGATGAGGAAAGCGACGCCGAAGCCGACGAGCCATCCTTTGGGCGTCTCCTTACTGAGGACGACGCCGGATACTTTGTCGGTAACCGTGCCGTAATCATGCCCTGGCGCCAGGACGGGGACTTCGGCATGGTCTGTAGAAGCCGCCATAACTTACACCTCCTCCGTAAGATGGGGGTTGGGGTTCTTCAGCCGGGCCAGGTAGGTAGTGCGGGGCTGAACGTTCAGCTCGCCCAGCAGCTCGTAGTTCAGCGGGCTCGCCTTGAGCTGGGCCACCTGGCTCTGTTCATCCTTGATATTGCCAAAAACGATGGCGTCGGCGGGGCAGACGGCCTGGCAGGCGGTCTTGACTTCGCCATCGCGAATCGGTCGGTTCTCCTTCTTGGAGCGGATGCGGGCTGCATTGATGCGCTGCACGCAGTAGGTGCACTTTTCCATCACACCGCGGGAGCGCACGGTGACGTTGGGATTGCGCATCAGTTGCAACGACGGGGTGTCCACATCCACATACTGGAAGAAGTTGAAGTGACGCACTTTGTAGGGGCAGTTGTTCTCACAATAGCGCGTGCCGATGCAGCGGTTGTAAACCATGTCGTTGAGCCCCTCGCGACTGTGCACCGTGGCCGCCGCGGGGCAAACCACCTCGCATGGCGCGCCCTCGCACTGCTGACACATGACCGGCTGGTACACCACATCGGGATTGTCCATATCCCCGATGAAGTAGCGATCGATGCGCATCCAATGCATTTCTCGGGAGCGCATCACCTCTTCCTTGCCCACGATGGGGATGTTGTTTTCGGCCTGGCAGGCGATGACGCAGGCGTTGCAGCCAATGCAGGCGCTCAGGTCTACAGTCATCCCCCAGGCGTTGCCCCGATAGGCGAATTCAGGATAGAGGGAGATCTTCTCGTACTCGGTCTCCTCCTTCACGAATTCGGGATGCTTCTTGAACTCCTCCAGGGTGCCGCTTACCACCAGGTGGCGCCCCTCCATGAGGTGATGGTCCTGAGTGCGGGCCAGGGGGTAGGTCTTTCCAGTGTAGGTGAAGATCACGCCCGTATCCTGCCATGGCTTGTGAGACATGCGGATAGCGTAGGCGTTGAAGCCCACATCCCGCCCCACGTTGCCCGCCACATGACGCCCATAGCCCAAGTGCACCGTCACTGAATTATCGGCATGCCCAGGAAGCACCAACACCGGCGCTTCCACCGATCGATCGAAGTAGTTGAGGACGATGAGGTCGCCGTCGGAGAGATTGAGGCGTTCGGCCAGGGCGGGAGCCATCATGGCGGCGTTGTCCCACGTGAGCTTGGTGATGGCGTTGGGGACTTCCTGCAACCAACCATTGTTGGCGAACCGCCCATCCCACAGGCTGGGCGAGGGACGGAAGACGATCTCGATCTCCTCGCTAGCGATGTTGTTGAAGGGCTTAGCCACAGCCGCCGCCGAGGCCGTCACCGCCTTCTTTGGGGATTGGGTTCCATCCAGATAACCTTGATTGAGGGCCACGCGCCAGAACTTATCGAAGTCGTCGGTCTGGGCGTGGGCCTGCCAGTAGCCTTTCACGATGTCATGCCCGGCGGCGTTGGGCTCGCCCAGCAGCGCGGCCATGACCTCGTATTCTGATTTGCTCTGGTACAGCGGCTCGATCATGGGCTGCATGATGGTGACGACGCCGTCGAAGGCCCGGACATCCCCCCAGGTTTCCAGATAATGGCTACGCGGGATGTACCACAAGGTTTCCACCGCAGTTTCGTCCAGGGAGGCGCCCACATAGACGCTGAAAGGCGTCTGCTTTAACGCCTCGTTGAAGGGAATGTCGGCGGGGGCGGTGTAGACCGGGTTGCCGTCGAAGATGATCAAACTCTTCACGGCTCCCGACTGCATGTCCTCCACCAGTTGGGTGAGGGATTCGATCTGATCCACGGGCTGGGTTTCCACCGGCTCGATGGTGGTGACCGTCTGACCAAAGTTGCCCAGGGCCTGGTTGATGGCGTATGCCAGGGCGTGAACGACTGGATCTTGCTGGTCGCCCGGGATGACGATGCTGCTGCCCTTGTGCGCTTCCAGATCGGCAACCAACGTTTCCAGCCATTCGCCATACTTCTCGGGGTCGCCCCCTTCCACATCGAGTCCAAGTTTTTGGGCCAGCGCGCGGGTGAAATGCTCTACGTCCACCGCCCGTAGGGGCAGCCGGTGATCGGCGATGACTCCCGTATTGCTCATATAGGGCTCGACGACATAGAGGCGGTTCATCTCTACAGCGTGCTCCGGCTTGCCCGCCACCCGCCGCCGCGCCATGAAATCCTTGGCATAACGCACCGCGGTCGGGCCGCTGGAGAGGAAGTCCGCATCCAGGGCCAGGACGACGTCGGCTTTATCGAAGTGATAAAGGACATCGACCGTCTCGCCGAACGCAAGTTGTGCGCCCAGGTGCGCGGCATTGCGGCCCGCGGGCTCATATTGATGCCACTGCGCTTGGGGGTATGTTTCCAAAAAGGCCTGGATCTGGCTGGCAAAGGTGGGCGAGGTCACCGCGCCGGTAAGGATGCGAACGCCTTCGCCATCCCCCCAGGAGGCCTGGGCGTCCGCCAGCTCCTTAACGAAATCGGCCCAGGTTTTCATCAAGCCCTTGCGTTCAGGCTGACGAGTGCGGTCGGGATCATAGAGATCGAGGATGGAGGCCTGGGCGAAGACATCCGTCGCCCCCAGGCTGGCGGGATGGTTCTCATTCCCCTCGATCTTGGTGGGACGCCCCTCATGGGTTTCCACCACAACGCCCATGCCATAGCCGGCCAGGGGAAAGGCCGAGGCGTAGAAAAGGGGCTCGCCAGGAATCACCTCCTCGGGAGCTTCCACATAAGGCACGATCTTTTCAGGATTCGTGGCCGTGCACGCCGTCAGCCCCGCCAGGGCCATGGACGCGCCCATGATCTTGAGAAAGGTGCGACGCGTCACGCCGGTGGGATCATCCAGATAGGCCGCGCCCGAGGGGAATTCCTGCCCCAAAAACTCGCGGAATTCCTCGGTATCCGCGATCTCGTTGAAACTCCGCCAATACCCCTTACCCGTTTTCTCGGCAAGGCGTTTGCGAAGTTCGGCAATGCTCAAACGTTTTTCGTCCATAATCACTTTCTTGAGTTAGGTGAACGGGGTCAATAATGACAAGATAATCGCTAGCAAATCATGGTCTTCTGAAGCCCGGCGTCGGCGCATGGCGTGGGGTTAGCGATGACACACCGAGCAGTCCGTCACCTGGAACTGGTTGATGTCCACATGGTATTTCTTCACCAGGGCCGCCTGCAAAGCCTCCCGTTCAGCGGGGTCTTTCGGCAGTTCATATTCCATGTTGAACACTTCCTCCCGCGGGACCACATGTTCCTCGCGGTTGCGATGACAGCTCAGACACCATTCCATGGACAACGACTGCGTCTTGCGGGTCCATCCCATCTTATCCACGCGTCCGTGACACTCCTTGCAGGGAATGCCTTTGTTGATGTGAATGCTGTGGTTGAAAAAAGCATAGTCGGGGATGTTGTTCACCCGATTCCAGGCGATGGGCTCACCCGTCTCCATGCTTTCCTTGATGGGGGCGATGGCGGGACTCTTGGCCCAAACCTGCGAGTGGCAACCCATGCAAATATCGGTGGAAGGCACGCCTGCAAAGCTGCTGCGCTCCACATTCACATGGCAATAGCGGCAGTCCAGGCCCAATTCGCCCACGTGGTGCTCGTGGCTGAAGAAGACAGGTTGCTCTCGGGCGATGGTCGTGCCGCGCATATAGGGTGAACGCACGAACACATAGGAGACCACCGAGCCGACGACCAGCAGGATGACAATGCCCAACACCATCGCTTTGGCGATGAAATTGAGGGAGGGATGAAAGATTTGGGACATATTCAATCCTCGTTATCGAATGAGGCGAGGGATGAAAACCGATATCTGTGCGTCACGCCGAAGATGCAGGCGCGGATCGCGAGTTCGTCAGACCAGCATCTCTCCAGTAAAATTTTCGGGGGGCGGAGGGGAGGTGGTGCGCCACTCCAGGGTGGTCGCGTCCCATGGATTCTCATTTTTCTCGCCCCAGAAGACCGCGTAGAAGAAGTACAGCAAAGGCAGCGTCAACCCCAATGCCAGCAGAATCGTGCTCATCGTGATGAACTGATTAGGCATCTGCCAGGCTTCGGGATAGGCGACCACGCGCGCGCGCATGCCCAACAGCCCCAACAGGAAGCCCGGACCGAAAGCGCCCAGCGACCCCAGAAGCGTCGTCCATCCCGTCACTTTTCCTGCCAATTCTGCGTACGCCCGCCCCGTCGCCTTGGGCCACCAATAGTGCATGCCAGCTAAAAAGGCTGTGAGCACAACGCCCACCATCAGAAAGTGGAAATGAGCCCATTCGAATTGAGTGTGCAACAGGGCCTGGGCCGTGGCGGGGGAATATAGCGCCAGACCGCTTATCAGATAAACGGCCAGGGAAATGAGCACAGCAAAAGCAAAGACCATGGGAGAGGTGAAGGGAGGATGGCCTTTGCGAATGGTGGCGAAGAGGCTGAGAATGATAATGGCCAAAGGAACGGCGCTGAGAAAAGCCACAAAAGAGAAGAAGAGATTGACCCAAGCCCATTGATCGCTGGTGAAGGTGTGCACGCCCCAGCTCAACGACATAAGCAAAGCCAGGGTGACCATGGCATGCTCCACGCCCTTCCGCCCCACCAAGGGACGGCGAGCGAAGGTTTCAATGATATCGGCTGTGACGCCCACGGCGGGCAACAACATCATATACACTGAGGTCTGGGCGAAAATCCAGAAACTTTGCACCAGGAGTTGCGGATTCAGGTTCAGCCCGTAGTTCACATACCCCAGCATCTGCTCCCGCATGGTGGCGGTCAGGAACACCCAAATGAACAGGAAAAAGGACCCCACAATGATGGTGATGCTCGCCAGGTAATACCCCCACACCGTCAGGGGCAGGTCCTGCCAGTCCAGTCCCTTCACTCGGCGACGGTGCACGGTGAACAACAGATTCACCGCCATCAGAAACACCGAAAAACCCACCACCAGGATAATGGCCAGTGCGGGGAGGATGCGAGAGGGGGTGTACATGGTGGCGTAGGGAGCCAGGAAATTCCACCCTGCGTCGGAGCCGCCGAAAGCCGCCTCCATGACGATGACGCTGCTGCCGCCTGCGTAAATGTAGAAAGTGAGCAGGTTCAACCGAGGGAAGGCGACATTCTGCGCCCCGATCATCAGCGGAATCACGAAGTTCCCCAACACGCCCAACATGGCCGGCAGCATGAACAAATACACCATCACGCCGCCATGAAGGGTGAACAAACGGGCGTAGATATCCTGGAAGAGCTCCTGTTGCGGCGTAAACAACTCCAACCGCAAGATCACCGCCGTCGTCAACCCGAAGGCGGCGAATCCAGAGACCACCATGAGATACAGAAACGCAATGCGTTTATGATCGGTGGTCAGCAACCAGGATCGAAAGGTGTAGCTGGCATTCCAGTACGTCAGTTTGGGGGCTGCGGCGGTCGCCGCAGATGGAGCGCTTGCCATAGATCACTCCTTCTTCAACATGATTTTGGTGATTACGACCTTGTCAGATAACGCCGATACATGAAAGGGAGCACGCCACGCTCAGACCAGTTGCATGGAGCCGGATCCGCAGCGAAACGCGCCCGCGCCTTGCTGCGCGCCAGGCCCGATCTCATCTTACCCGGAAATGCACATCGCGTAATGCTCCAAAGCGGGGGATTTTTTTATCTATATGGCGTACGCCATAGTTACTTACTGATTGTGGCCGTTTTCGCCGCTATCCACCTCTTCCTGGAGCATCGTGTCCAGCCCCTGGGTGCCGGTCAGAGAATCCAGCAGGGCCCGGGCCTGATGCTTGCCCTCTTCATCCTTGGACAGGGTGAGATAGATAGCCAGATCGGTGGCTGCGGCCTTTTTATCGCCCAGTTCGATGTACGTCACCGCCCGGTTGAAGTAGGGCGCCGGGGCGTTGGCGTTAATCTCCACGCATTTGTTGAAATCAGCCAGGGCTTCTTCGGTGCGCTGCTGCAACATAAACAGCACGCCGCGATTGAAGTAAGCGGGAAGCAGGTTCGGATCGAGCTCGATGGCTCGATTCAGGTCCGCCTCAGCTTCCTCCAACATTTGCAGGCCCATATAGGCCCGCGCCCGATTCACGAAGGTGGTGGGGTTGTTGGGATCGAGCTGGATGGCCTTATTGAAATCATCCGCAGCCTTGGCGGGGCGGCTGGTCATGAGATAGGCCGTCCCCCGCGCGGCGTACGCCTGCGGAAAATGGGAATCGATCTCAATGGCCTCCGTGAAATCATCGATCGCTTCCATCACCTTCCCCTCTTCGATATACACCAACCCCCGATAGTAATAAGGCACCGATGCGCCATCAGGGTTGGAGGCGATGGCTACCGAGAACGCCTCCAAGGCCCCCTCCACATCCCCCTGTTTGGCTTTCGTCAACGCCAGCTCCGTGAAATCATCCATGGGCAATTCTGCCGGTTCGCCGCTCGCGGTCGCGGTTTCGGAACTCGCGATTTGCGCCTGCTCGTTCGCCGCCCCAAATGGCGACAGCTGGGTCAATGCATACCAAACGCCTACCCCAACGACAACAGCCACGATCGCGCCGACAAGCCAGCGCCACCATGAAGAGTGTTTCTGCGTCATTGCCTGTTCCATAAATGTTCGTCCAAAATGAGTGGAAGGTGAAAAGACTTTAGCAAAAAGGGCAAGAAAACGAAAATCAATATGTCAGTTGAAACCGGCAGGCGTTGCGAGCGCCTGCCGGTTTATTGGGGATCATGTGCGGTGCGCCAGAGCTCAGGATGGCCGTTTATGAAAAGACTCCTCTCTCCAAAGGCATTTCTGAAGGCCCTCCTCATGCCTATGTGCACCGCACACAGGGGACTGGATCGGCCTTACTTCTTGAGGACGTAGGCGACGCCGCCGCCAACCACCAGACCCACCAGGGCCGCGATGAGGATGGCCACGAGGTTGTTGCCGCCTTGAGCAGGAGCGGGCGCTTGTTCGACCTGAGACTGGGCTTTGGCTTTCTCCAGCTCGGCTTCGAGGTTCT
>DUEQ01000360.1 GCA_011192085.1 Caldilineae bacterium | reverse complement strand
CTTGTTTCCAAATCCATCCCAGGCTATAATCCATGACAGGCGACAAAGTCCAAACTTTTTATGACTTCATTTTTCTCCCCCTCCGCTCCCCCGTCCCACCTCCCATGCACCAACGCGCGCTACGACCTCTTCTGGGGTTCTTCCTGGCCTCGATCGCCCTCCTCATGCCCGGTTGCAGCGGCTCGCTGCCCTTTGTGAAAACGCCCACGCCCTCGCCCACCGCCACCTTTACGCCCGAGCCCACGTCCACGCCTACCCCCACTCCCACGCCCATCCCCGCTATCCTCACCGTTCCCCTGCAAAGCTACACCGCGCCCAATGCCCTCTTCCGCATCGAGATCCCCGAGAACTGGACGCCCTTCGAGGAGGGGGGCGGCATCCGCTTTCAGAACCCCGACGATCCCTACATCAGCCTCACCACGTTCTATTTCCCCCTGCCCGAAGATGCGGATGCCGACGCGTTTCTGCAAGGGGAAGCGGAGCGGGCCCTGAGCCGAGCGCAGCTCAACGATCCCAACAGCCTCCAGATCATCCAGAACGAAATCGACGAAGGGGGGCGTCTGCGCCTGGAGGCTGTCGGCAAATTCTTCGATGATCAGCCTTTGCAGCACATGCGCATCGACGCCTGGGTGGAAAACAATGTGCTGTTAGGGCTCAATCTGATGACGCCCGAGGCGGACTGGCCTGATATCGAGCCTATCTGGCCCCTGCTGCAACAAAGCTATCAGGTCCTCCAGCCCGATCCGACGCAGGTGACGGGCATGGCCTACATCCATCCCGGCGGCCTCTTCACCATCACCGTGCCCATGTATTGGGGCATTTTGGACGAAGATTACGACGGCGTGTTGTTGCAAGATATGGGCGGGCTGGCCCATTTCGGGGTCAGCGTGGAGGAGTTGGATCATTATCCCACGCCTGAGGAGATGGATGAGGCCCTGAAGAGCATGGTCGGCGCTGCGTCCGACGCCCCCGGCTATCTCGAATTGCAGAGGATCACCAATCAACCCAACCTCCGCCTCATCCAGTTCGAAGTCCCCGCCAATGAGGATGGCATCTATCGCACCGAGATCCGGGTGTATAGCGACCGCAATCTGCTGATCACCACCCTCTTCAGCGCGCCGCCTCAGGACTGGGAGCACTTCGCGCCCGACTACGCGCTGTTGCTGGACACCATCAAAACCCGCGGAGACGCGCCTCCCGATGAGAAAACTCAGGACGAAGACCCTCTGGCGGGCATCGAGGTGGGCGTGGTCAAATTCTACATCGCCCGCAATGGCCGATTGCAGGTCTCCGCGCCCATCCGCAACTTCCGCACCCGCCCAGTCACCCATCTCACCGCCTCGGTCATCCTCTACGACAAGGATGGCAACTTCCTGGCCGCGGAATCCTGGCGCATGTTGCAGGCCATTCTGGGCCAGGGCAAGACCACGTACCTCTATCTGTCCCTGCCCAAGGGCACGACCGATTTCAAGAACGTGGCTTGGGTGAAGATTCAGCTCATCGATGGGCGAGACGCCGCCAAGAAACCTTACCCCGCCTGGGGCTATCAACGGGGTTCGGCTGAAGTCAACGGCAAGGGCGATATCGTGATCAGGGCTGCCATGCGCAATACGGGCAAAAAGGCGCAGAAGTACATCTTCGTCGCCGCTCTGCTCTACGACGAACATGGCAATCTGCTCTTCGCCCGCACCGAGCGCAAACGTCTGCCCTACGCCACCCCGCCTGGCCAGGAAGTCCATATCAAGATCGTGATCCCAGGCCCATTGCAGGGCGTCGCCAACTTCGACGTCATTGGCGAAAAACCCCTGTTGGACTGAGGACAGAGACCCATGCCCAACCGACTCATCCACGCTTCCTCCCCCTACCTGCTCCAACATGCGCACAACCCCGTCGACTGGTGGGAATGGGGACCCGAGGCCCTGGCCCGCGCTCGGGCCGAAGACAAACCCATCTTCCTCAGCGTAGGCTACGCGGCCTGCCATTGGTGCCACGTCATGGCCCACGAATCCTTCGAGGACCCCGAGATAGCGGCCATCCTCAATGATCATTTCATCAGCATCAAGGTGGACCGGGAGGAGCGACCCGACATCGACGCCATCTATATGGAAGCGCTCATGGCCATGACCGGAAGCGGCGGCTGGCCCATGTCCATGTTCCTTACCCCCGACGGCGAACCCTTCTACGGCGGGACCTACTTCCCGCCTGTGGAGCGCTACGGCATGCCCTCCTTCCGCCGAGTGCTACACAGCATCATCCGCTCCTGGCGGGAACAGCGGGACCAGGTGAACCGCACCGCCGCGGCCATGCGCCGAAACCTGGCCTACACCGCGGAGCTCAAACCCCAGCCGGGCGACCTCGCTCCCGAGATCCTCGACGCAGCCTTCGACTCCTTGGTCCATCTCTACGATCACTACGATGGGGGATTCGGCTCCCGCCCCAAATTCCCCCAGGCCATGACCCTGGCATTCCTCCTGCGGCAGCACATGCGCACGGGCGATCCCGCGCCCCTGGCCATGGTGGAACACACCCTGCGTCAGATGGCCAATGGCGGCATCTACGACCAGCTCGGCGGCGGCTTTCACCGTTACAGCACCGACGAGCGCTGGCTCATTCCCCACTTCGAGAAGATGCTCTACGACAACGCGCTCCTGGCACAGGTCTATCTCTACGCCTGGCAGATCACAGGCAAGTCCTTCTACCGCCGTATCGTCGAGGAGACCCTGGATTACGTGCTGCGAGAGATGACCCATCCCTTGGGCGGCTTCTTCAGCACGCAGGATGCGGATAGCGAGGGCGAGGAGGGCAGGTTCTTCGTTTGGACGCCCGCGGAGATCAAGGCTGTGTTGGGCGACGCCGAAGGTGAGATCGTCTGCCGCTATTTCGGCGTCACCGAGCAGGGCAATTTCGAGGGGAGAAACGTGCTTCACGTGCCCGAGGATCTGGACGCGCTGGCCCAAAAGCCCGACATGCGCCCCGACTTCCTGCCCTATCTGGCCGATGTGGTGGCCATGGCCCGGAAGCGGTTGTTCGAGGCCCGCGAGAAGCGGGTGAAGCCCGCGCGGGATGAGAAGGTGCTGGCCGCGTGGAACGGATTGATGATGCGGACCCTAGCTGAAGCCGGGGGCGCGCTGGATCGGGCCGATTATATCGAGTCGGCCCGGCGCAACGCGGCCTTCATCCTCGACCACATGCAGGATGCCAGCGGGCGGCTGTTTCGGTCGTGGAAGGATGGCCGGGCTCAGTTCAGCGCCTATCTGGAAGATTACGCGGACGTGGCCGAGGGACTCATCGCCCTTTATCAAGTCACTTTCGAATCCCGTTGGCTGTTCCAGGCCGAACGCCTGCTGGAGGTCATCCACCAGCACTTTTGGGACGACGACCAGGGCGCGGCCTTCCACACCGCAGACGACCATGAGGCCCTCATCGTGCGGCGCAAGGATTTCATGGACAACGCGGAACCCAGCGGCAACAGCGCCTACGCGTCCGCGGCCATCCGTCTAGCCCGCCTGCTCGACCGCCCTGATCTCCTCGACCGGGCCGAGGTCATCTTTCGGTTTATGCGCCATCGCCTGCCCGCACAGACCTCGGCCTTCGGGCATCTTCTCTGCGCCCTGGACATGTTCCTGCGCCCCTCCCGCGAGATCGCGATCATCGGCGATCCCGAGGATCCCGCGCAGCGCGTCCTCCACCAGACCGCGTTACGCCCCTTCCTTCCCGACGCGGTTCTCGCGGGCGCCGCGCCCGAG
>DUEQ01000036.1 GCA_011192085.1 Caldilineae bacterium | reverse complement strand
TATCTTTATTAGGAGACATCATCCCCATGATCGGCGTTGAACAACTTCGCAAAGGCACGATTTTCAAACTAGGCGACGATCTCTATCGCGTCCTGGAGTATGAGCACCGCAAGATGGGGCGGGGCCAGGCCACCATCCGGGTCAAAGCCCGCAACCTGCGCTCCGGAGCCACCATCGAGAAGACCTTCCCCAGCGGGAACAAGGTGCAGGATGTGCGGCTGGAGCACGCGATGGTGCAGTATCTCTACACCGACGGGCATTTCTACTACTTCATGGACACCGAGACCTTCGAGCAGACCATGCTCACTGAGGCCCAGCTTGGCGACATGACCCAATATCTGGTGGATGGGCTGGAGATCAAGCTGGAGACGTATGAGGGCGAGCCCATCAGCATCGAGCTGCCCAAGACCGTGGACCTAAAGGTGGTGGAGGCGGAGCCAGGTTTCGCGGGCGACACCGCCAACGCACCCACCAAGAGCTGCACCACGGAGACGGGACTCAAAGTCCAGGTGCCCCTCTTCGTCCAGGCGGGCGACGTCATTCGCGTGAACACGGAGACAGGCGAATACATCACCCGCGTGACTTCGTAATCCATTTTTGACATAGCCCTTTCCCTGTGCTAGACTGTCAAATTGCACCTGAAAAAGTCATACCCGACTGGATTCTCATCCAGAGGGGACGAGGGACCGGCCCGATGACTCCCCGGCAACCGTCCGCCCATTGATGGGCGGCACTGGTGCCAATTCCGGCAGGCGGCGCACACGCCTGAAAGATGAGAGCAATTGCTCAGTCTTCCACCATGACGCGCCTCCGGGCGCGTTTTTCAGTGTCCATGCCTATCGAACTCATCATCTTCGATGTGGATGGCGTGCTCAAACAGGTCGTCGATCCCTACATGCTTCTCCACCGCCATTTTGGCACGGAGGAGGAAGGGCGTCGTCATTTCCGAGCGTTTCGTGAGGGACATATCACTTACGAAGAGTTCGCCCAGCTCGACGCCTGGGCCTGGCGAGGTCGACGGGTGACGGAAGTGAAAGCCCTGTTGCGCAGCACGCCCTACACGCGCGGCGCCTTTGAAACCGCTGCAGCCTTGCATGCTCGTGGCATTCCTTTTGTCTTCCTCAGTTCAGGTTTCGACCTTAACGTGGAGGACGTGGCTCGCGATCTGAGCGCGGCCGGCTGGTGCGCCAACCTCCTGCACCAAGACCATGGGCGCATTGTAGGCCGTATGACGGTGCAGGTTCCTTACGGCGGCAAAGGTCCCATCGTCCAGGAGATCCTCAGTCGCTGGGATGTGGATCCCGGTCAGGTCGTGGCAGTGGGCGATTCGGAGACCGATATTCGTATGTTTGAGCGAGTCGGTCACGCAGTGGCTATTCGTCCTCGAACGGATGTTGTCCGACAGGCTGCGGATATCACCATGGGCGACCTGACCGAATTTATCACGTTTATCGACAGTCGCATGTAGGTTTTCGTTGCAACATACTGAATGACTACCCC
>DUEQ01000359.1 GCA_011192085.1 Caldilineae bacterium | reverse complement strand
GTTTCTGTCGCCGGAGCCTCATCTTCCATATTCTCGAAGGGGTTTTCGAGCGCCTCTTCGGTGAGCATGATCAATTCGCCATGCAGGAATCCTCCCTCGTCCAGAAGGAAGGATGCAACGCGCAGAGTCCCCCACATGCGTCCGCCTTCCAGCAATTCGACGCGCTGCGCGGTGAGATCGCCTTTATATGCTCCGGACACGGAAACAGTTTTGGCCTGGATATCCCCTTCGACCCGGGCGTTGGGGCCGATGATCACGTTGCTCAGGGTCTCGATGCGCCCCTCCTTCATGACGCCGTCAATGCGCACGGAGGCTTCGCTGCGGATCTCGCCGGAGAAGGTGGCGGATTCGCCGATGTGGACGTCAATGCGGTCGCGTTCGGGGCGTGGGTCTCGTTTGAACATGGCGGGCTCCTGTTCTGAAAATAAGGTGGTAGGACGCGGATGAAACGCCGATGAACACAGAAAAGCCCGAGGTCTGAGGTCTGAAGTCCGAGGCCAGACCAAGCATCCTCAGGTCTCCGACCTCAGACCTCGGACGGGCGGAGCATCTGCGGTATCTGCGTTCTCATTTTCATCCGTATCGGCGGGCCATCGCCGCGACGCCTGATCATCGTTGCTCAGCCCTGATGCGTCATCAGCGGGGACATGGATTCGCCGCTGTGGATGCGGTAGATGGCTTCGGCCAGGAGAGGTGCGATGGAAAGGACTTCGAGTTTGGGATGTTGCTTTTCGGGAGGGATGTGGATGGTATTGGTGACGACCAGCTTCTTGATGTAGGGGGCGTCCAGCCGCTCCAACGCGCTGGGAAGCAGGATGGGATGGGTGATGGTGAGGATGATCTCGGGCCGGGCGCCCGCATCCACCAAGCTTTCGGCCTGGGTGAGCACGCTGCCGCCAGCGACGATGTCATCGAAGATGATGGGCGTCTTATTTTCGATATCCCCCACAATGGCCATGGTCTCCGTGGTGGAAAAGCTGGTGCGCCGTTTGTGCATGAGCACCAGCGGCAGGTCCAGCAGGCGGGCGAAACGCCCGGCCAGCTTGGCCCGGCCCACATCGGGCGCGACGATCACCGGGGCCGGGACATCCAGTTCGCGGATGTATTTGGCGAAGATGGTCATGGCGGAGAGGGGATCGACAGGAATGGTGAAGAAGCCCTGGGTGGCCTCGGCATGAATGTCCACATAAATCACCCGGGCCGCGCCGATGGTCTCCAACATGGTGGCCACCACCCGAGCGCTGATGGGCTCCCGTCCTTTGGCCATGCGCTCCTGCCGGGCGTAGGGAAAGTAGGGGATGACCACGTTGATGTTGTGGGCTGAGGCCCGGCGGAACGCGTCGATATAGAGGATCAGCTCCATCAAATGGTCATTCACCGGCTCGGAGCAGGGCTGGATGATGAAGACGTCATCATCGCGCACCAATTCCTCGATGAGGATGTGGATCTCGGAATCGGGCAGCCTGCGGATGGCGCTGCGGCCCAAGGGGCGGTTGAGGTGATTGGCCACCTCTTCGGCCAGTTGCGGATTGGCATTGCCGCTGAAGATGCGCAGTGTGTGGAGATTGCGAGACATGAGAGGATCGTGCAAAGGGGGAATGCAAGTCGAGAGTCCTCGCCTATTATACGGGAGAGGGCGCGTGGCCCCAATTTTTCCGGTCGGGATAACGGGCATCGTTTTTCCTTCCAGGCGCGTCCCGATTCTGAAACGCGCGCAACCGCTATGATCCGCTTGCCGAGCCGCCATTTTTCTGAGAAAATGAGCAACTGCTAACGTCGGCGGTCACTTTTCGCATCCTATCTTGTCACGAAGGCCCCGAAGGACTTCTCTTGTTTTCCCTCCGTGCCATCGTGTCTTCATGTTCTTCGCGGCTTCGCTACCCGCTATCTGCCCTACGCCGCGGCTTTCGGGGTGGAGAAAGCGTTTTTGGCGGCGTGGGAGGAGGACCTGGGAGGAGGCGGAGCGCCGGGATGGTGGCTTCTGCTGCAGACAGGCGCAGGGGGCGGCGGAGGCGGCTTTGGATAGGGCGTCACCGCCAGGGACGATTCGCCACTAATGAAACGCTAATGCTCTGCTGATGCGGGACATACACTGGCGGGGTTTAATAGGGATACGAGAATCAGGCGCTTTTTCGCGTCATCCCACACACGGAGGTATCTCTCCCCATGTTCCAAGACATCATCAGCACCCAACCGAATGACATCAGCGAGGAGAATCTGGCGCAGCTCGTGGCTGAAGAGCTGCCGATCCTGCCGCTGCGCAATATCGTGCCCATGCCCATGGCGGTGCTGCCCCTGGCCGTGGGCATTCCCCGCTCGGTGCAGCTCATCGAGGAGGCCAGCCGCGGGTCCCGCATCATCGGCCTGGTGGCCATGAAGGACCCCAGCATCGAGCTGCCCGGACCGGATGAGATCTATCAGACGGGCGTCATCGCGCTCATCCACAAGGTGGTGCGCACCGATGAAGGCGCGTTGCAGGTCATTGTTCAGGGCCTGGAGCGTATGAAAATCACCGAGTGGACCGCGACCGAGCCTTACCTCAAGGCCCGAGTGGAGCTCGCGCCCGAGATCATCGAGACCGATGTGGAAGCCGAGGCTTTGCGCCAAAGCTTGCTTGACATCACCGAGGAAGTGGCTGAGCTGCTGCCCAATCTGCCCGAGGGCGTAGGCGCGTTCCTGCGTCAGATTCGGGACAATCGTCAGTTGGTGTATCTCATCGCCTCTAACATCCAACTGGAGGTGGAGGAAGCGCAACAGTTGCTGGAAGCGGACAGCATCAATGAGAAGATGCGGCTGCTGGTGCGGTTCCTGACCAAAGAGAAGGAGGTCCTCACCCTCCGCAAGCAGATCGCGGAGGAGGCATCCGAGGAGATGAGCAAGGCCCAGCGGGATTACTATCTCCGCCAGCAATTGGAGGCGATCCGCCGGGAGCTGGGCGAGATGGATGAGACCGAGGCGGAGATCGAGGAGTATCGCAAGCGCATTGCAGAGGCGAATCTGCCTGAGGAGGCGGAGAAGGAAGCCCTGCGCGAGCTCAAGCGCATGGAGAAGATGCCGCCCCAGGCCGCGGAGTACTCGGTCATCAAGACCTACCTCGACTGGCTCCTCGATCTGCCATGGAATGCACTCACCGAGGATAACCTCGACATTGACCACGCCCGTCAGGTGCTGGATGAGGACCATTACGACTTGGAGAAGGTCAAGGAGCGTATTCTCGAGTATCTGGCCGTGCGTAAACTCATCAAGGAGCGAGGCATTGAGGCGCCAGAGGGCCATGAAGGTGAGCTTCACGAGGCCATGGGAGCGATCCTTTGTTTCGTGGGCCCGCCTGGTGTGGGTAAAACCAGCCTGGGCAAGAGCATTGCTCGGGCCCTGGGCCGCAAGTTCACTCGCATGAGCTTAGGCGGCATGCGCGATGAGGCCGAGATCCGCGGGCATCGTCGCACCTACATCGGCGCCATGCCGGGCCGCATCATCCAGGCCATCAAACGGGTGGGCACCCGCAACCCCGTGTTCATGCTGGATGAGATCGACAAGATCGGCATGGATTGGCGGGGCGACCCCAGTTCCGCCCTGCTGGAGGTGCTGGATCCGCAGCAGAATTACGCGTTCCGCGACCACTACCTGGACGTGGACTTCGACCTCAGCGACGTCATCTTCATCACCACGGCCAACACCCTGGACACCATCCCGCCGCCCCTGCGGGACCGCATGGAGATCATCGGGCTGGAGGGTTACACCGAGCACGAGAAGCTCCACATCGCCCGCGGGTATCTCATCCCCCGTCAGCGCCGGGTGAACGGCCTGCGCAAGGATGAGATCGAATTCACCGAGGAGGCCATCCGCACCATCATCCGCGACTACACCCGCGAAGCGGGCGTGCGCAACCTGGAGCGGGAGATCGGCTCGGTGTGCCGCAAGGTGGCGGTGAAGATCGCCGCGGGCGAGGTCGAACGCATGGCCATCACGCCTGAGCTGGTGCGCGAGTTCCTGGGCAAGCCCAAGTATTTCTTCGACGCAGCCCTGCGCACCGAAAAGCCGGGCGTGGCTACAGGGCTGGCCTGGACGCCCGTGGGCGGTGATGTGCTCTTCGTCGAAGCCACCAAGATGAAGGGCAAGGGCAACCTTATCATCACCGGCCAGCTAGGCGATGTCATGGAAGAATCTGTGCGCATCGCTTTCAGCTGGGTGCAGTCCAACGCCGAGGCCCTGGGCATCGATCCCGAGGTGTTTGAATCCCACAACTTCCACATCCACGTCCCCGCGGGCGCGATCCCCAAGGATGGTCCCAGCGCGGGCGTGACCATGGTCACGGCGCTGGTGAGCCTGCTGACTGACCGCCCGGTGCGGGCCGATGTGGGCATGACGGGCGAGGTCACCCTGCGAGGCCAGGTCCTGCCCATCGGCGGGGTCAAACAGAAGATCCTGGCCGCGCACCGCGCGGGCCTGAAGAGCGTCATCCTGCCCCAACGCAACGAGGCCGACCTGGATGAACTGCCCGAGGACATCCGCCAGGAGCTGCGCTTCGCGCTGGTGGAGGACATCGAGCAGGTGTTGAGGGCGGCGCTGCGCCCCGCGGGCGGGGACGAGGACAAGGCGGCGGAAGCCGGGAAAGTGGTGGAAGGCCCAATGGCGTCCGAGCCTTCGCTGAATTGAGGGAACGAGAAAAAGCCCCGGAGACTGCAAGGTCCGCCGGGGCTTTTTGGTTCATGGCAAGTCGTATTCAATCCCTTCTTCGCTATCTTGTCTCCTGACTACGACTCCGCCCGCGCCTCCTGCACCAGCTCGAACAGACGGTTGGGGCTGAGGGGCGCCTCCAGGATCTCCAGATCGTAATCCGCCAGGGCGTTTTCGACGGCCTGGACGAAGAGCGGCGCCACCGGAATCGCGCCCGCTTCGCCCACGCCCTTCACGCCCATGGGGTTCAGGGGCGAGGGGGTTTCCGTGTGGACGAGCTCGATGTGGGGCACTTCCATGCTGGTGGGGATGAGATAGTCCATGAAGGACGCGGTGAGGAGCTGGCCGTCCGCATCATACACGATCTTCTCATAGAACGCGTTGCCGATGCCCTGGGCCACGCCGCCCCGCACCTGGCCATCCACGATGAGGGGATTCACCACGACGCCGCAGTCGTGGCCCGCCACATAGCGCAGAATCTTCACATCGAAGGTTTCAGGGTCCACTTCCACGATCATGGCGTGCGCGCCGAATGCGGTCGCGCCCCGCTCGGGCCCGAAGTACGCAGTGGATTCCAGGCCCGGCTCCGCGTCCGCCTTCACCGCGCCCCGCAGGGGATTCGCCCTCACGGCCAGGTCCTTCAGGGCGATGAAGGACTCGGGATGACGCTTGTCCTTGACGAAACCGCCCTCCAGCACGAGGTCCTCCACGGGCGCTTCCAGCTCCTCGCTGGCCATGTGCAGGATTTTTTCCTTGACCCGTTCCGCTGCGGAATGGATCGCGTTGCCCGCGACCACCATGCCGCGGCTGGCAAAGGTGCCCGTGCCCCAATGGAAGATGTCGGTGTCGCCAGTAACCAGATAGATGTCCTTGGGGTCCACGCCCAGATGCTCGGCCACCACCTGCACGAAGGAGGTGAAATGACCCTGCCCCTGGGTGCCCACGCCCGTGGCCACGTTCACCTTGCCCGTAGTCTCCACCTGCACCCGCGCGCCCTCATAGGGCCCGATGCCAGTGCCCTCCACATAGCTGACCACGCCGATGCCCACATAGCGGCCTTCCGCCCGATACCTGGGCTGCTCTTCCTTGATGAACTTCTCATACTCGATAAGTTCAAGCACTTTGTCTAACAAAGGCTCATAATTGCCGCTATCGTAGACTAGGGGAGCGAAGTCCTGATAGATGATCTCGTTGTTGTAGGGGAACTTGTCGGGCGGGATGAAGTTGATGCGCCGGATCTCGGTCACGTCCATCCCCAACTCTTTCGCGGCCAGGTCCAGCAGGCGCTCCATGACGAAGACGCCATGCTGTCGGCCCGCACCCCGGTAGGGCGTGACGATCATCTTGTTGGTGAAGACGACCTTCATGTCCGAGTAGTAGTTGGGGATGTCGTAGCTGCCCAGCAGGGTGCATTGGCTGTTGATGGGCACGGTGAGACCGTAGGGATCGTACGCGCCTGAGTCGTGGATGAATTCATCCTTCACACCCAGGATCTTGCCATCTTTCGTCAGGGCGATCTCCGCCCAGTGGATCTGATCCCGCTCGTGGGTGGTGGCCATGAAGTTCTCACGCCGGTCTTCGATCCATTTCAGCGGACGGTGGAGCTGCATGGAGGCCCAGGGAAGCAGCACCTCCTCAGGGTAGAACATCATGATCTTGGGGCCGAACGCACCGCCGATGAAGGGCGCGATGACCCGCACCTGGGATTCGGAGAGACCGAGCATGGCGGCCAGGCCGTTGCGGATGACCACAGGCGCTTGGGTGGTGTCCCACACGGTAAGACGCTCCGCCTTGTCATCCCACCAGGCCACGATGCCTCGGTTCTCCATGGCCGCGGCCACGCCGTGGTCGTAGTAGAAGCGGCGGCGGATGACCACATCGGCCTTTTCCCGGGCTTCCGCGTAATTGCCCTTCTGCTGGATGATGTGGGCAGCCAGATTGGAGTCCAAGTCCTCGTGGATGAGGGGTGCGTCGGGCGCGAGGGCCTGCTCCAAGTCGGTGACCGCGGGCAGCGGCTCGATGTCGACG
>DUEQ01000358.1 GCA_011192085.1 Caldilineae bacterium | reverse complement strand
TCTATGGAAAGGAGTTCAAGGAACGATGAGCCTGCTTACAATCTACTTCACCCCTCTGGCCGGCATCTTTGCCCTGGTCTTCGTCTGGGTTCTCGCCCGCTGGGTGCTCAAGCAGGATCCGGGCACTCCCCGTATGCAGGAGGTGGCCGGCTTTATCCAGCAGGGGGCCAACGCCTTCCTGCGCCGGGAGTTCCGAGCGATTGCATATTTCATCGTCGGACTGGCGGCGCTGTTGCTGGCGGTCTTCTGGCCTCAATGGCAGATCGCTTTCGGCTTCGTGTGCGGCGCCCTCGCCTCTATGCTGGCCATCACCATCGGGATGAACGTGGCGACGCGGGCCAACGTGCGCACGACCCAGGCGGCGCGGACTCTGCCGGGGAAGGCGCTGACCATCGCCTTTCGCGGCGGAGCGACGATGGGGTTAACCATCGTCGCCTTCAACCTGCTGGGCATCTCCTTCCTCGCCATTCTCTTCGGTGTGAGGCCGGACAATCCCGAGAATGTGAGCATGCTGGTCGGCTTCGGCTTCGGGGCCAGTCTCGCGTCGCTGTTTGCACAGCTTGGCGGCGGGATCTACACTAAGGGGGCCGACGTGGGAGCGGACCTGGTGGGCAAGGTTGAGGTCGGTATCCCCGAGGACGATCCCCGCAACGCGGCGGTGATCGCCGATCTGGTGGGGGACAACGTGGGTGACTGCGCGGGTCGTGGGGCGGACCTGTTCGAGTCTGGTTCCGATAACCTGGTTGCCACAATGATCATGGGGTTGGCCTTTATGAACCCGATGCCGGAATATGGGTTCGCTGGCTATGGGTTCGCCGCCGTCCTTTTCCCGCTGTTGACCCGTTCCATCGGCGCCATCGGTGCGGTGCTCGGCGTCCTGGCCGTGCGGGGGACCGGCAAACGAGATCCCATCGCGTCCCTAAACCTGGGGTTCTTCACCACGGGGATATTCTCCGTGATCGCCTTCTTCGCCCTGTCTAAGTGGGTGATGCACGACATGCGCCTCTTCTGGTGCCTCACCCTGGGGTTGGCGGCCGCGCTGGTCAGCGCGCTGATCGTCCAGTACTACACCGGTTCCAACGCCAAGCCGGTGCAGGAGATCGCCAAGGCAGCCACGAGCGGGCCGGGGATCAACATCATCAGCGGCATGGCCTACGGTTTCGAGAGCGCGGTGCTGCCCAAGGTCTTCATCGCCATGGTCAACGTGGCGGCCTATATGATCATGGGCGGCGGGCTACCTGGCTTCTTCGGCATCGCCGCGGCGACACTGGGGATCACCGAGATGAAGGGCATCATCATGGCGGGCGACGCCTTCGGCCCCATCGCCGATAACGCTGGCGGCATCGCCGAGATGTCTGGCGTTGGCGAGGAGGTGGGCACATCGGCCGACGTGCTGGACGCGGCGGGCAACATCACCAAGGCCATCACCAAGGGCTACAGCATGTCCTGCGCGTTGATGACCTCAGTGGTGATTCTCTTCACCTACATCACCGAGATCTCTCGCCATATGGGCATGCCGCTGACCGAAGTCGTCTACCACGCCAGGTTCGTCCTGGTGGACCCGGTGAACATCACAGGGATCATGATCGGCTCGACGATCCCCTTCCTGTTCTCCGCCCAGACGCTGCACGCCGTCGGCCGGACTGCATACAAGGTGGTAGACGAGGTGCGGCGTCAGTTTCGGGAGATACCGGGATTGCTGGAGGGAAAGGTCCCGGCCGACTACACTCGCTGTGTGGATATCGCCACCCGTGATGCGCTGAAGGGGATGATCTGGCCCACCGTATGGGGGGTGGTCTTCCCTCTGGCTATGGGCTTTGTCTTCGGCGCCTGGGCGTTGGCCGCCTTTCTCATCGGCGTGAAGATCATCGGTGCGACTCTGGCGATGTTTATGTTCAACTCCGGCGGTGCCTGGGACAACGCCAAGAAGTTCGTCGAGGACGGGCACCTGGGCGGCAAAGGGTCGGATGCCCATAGATCGTCGGTGATCGGCGACACGGTGGGCGATCCGCTGAAAGATGCGGCCGGCCCATCGTTGCACATTCTCATCAAACTGCAGAATATCCTGTCCATCACGATGTTGCCGTTGTTCCTGGAGCACGGTCTGCACCTGTTCCAGTAGGAGCCTGGTCCGTGGGGACCGGCCGCAGGGCTTGCCGCAGATCGGCGTAAGTTCGCGCCGGCGACTGCTGACCGATATGCCAAAAGGAGAATGAAGCCGCAGGGCTTGCCGCAGATCGGCGTAAGTTCGCGCCGGCTTGCCACCTGCCGCCCATCCGATGCCCAAAGGCGGGCGGAGGCAGTCCTGTTCGTCATCGGGTGAAACGGGGGCCGCTCTGGGGAAGGGCGGCCCCCGCTGCTCAGGCGGGATAGGGGCTGGTTTCGTTTCGGAGGGACCTGC
>DUEQ01000357.1 GCA_011192085.1 Caldilineae bacterium | reverse complement strand
TGCTCTATCTTTCCTTGGGCTTTCCGCTCATCGAGTAGGAAATGGAGGACGAGCAGGCCGGTTCCGATAACGATAAAGGAGTCGGCGATATTGAACGTGGGCCAGATCAAACTGTCGGAAATGCGGACGCTGAGGAAATCCACTACTGCGCCATAGGCGATCCTGTCCCACAAATTTCCCAAAGCCCCGCCCAACATCATCCCCAGGCTCACAGAAAGCAGCGCAGATTGATCTCCCGCCTGGAAAGCGTAGGCTGCGATGGCAGCCGCGGCGATGGCCGGAATGATGGTGAAAAGGGCGGCGCCATTCTGAAACAGACCGAATGCGATGCCTGTGTTGGCGCTGTGGGCCAGCCGGAAGTATGGAAAGAGCGCGGGAATGAGATCCAGCTCGGTGTAGAGGGGCATGTGACCCAACACCCACGTCTTGCTCCACCGATCCAGTAAAACCACGCCCAACGCCACCGCGAGGGTAAGGAAGAAAAACCAGGTTTTACGATTCATAGCACAAGGCTCAAATCTCGCCCATCTCCAGGGCCCGCGGGCCCAAAGGCCTGCCTCCCATGGTCTCGCGCTCGCGCTGGCATTTCAGGCAGAAGCGGGCGTCGGGCAGGGCCTTCAAACGGGCGAAGTCGATGGGTTCGCCGCAATTCTCACAAAAACCATACGCGCCCTTGTCGAATTTCGCCAGGGCGTGCTCCACGCGCTTCAGGCGATGCTGCAACTGCTGGAGCAAAGCCTGATTGCTGGCCTGATCGAACGCCGCGGTCGCGCTCTCGGCCATGTGATTGCTGGAGGTGATGCGTCGATATTTGATATTCGATAAATGGTCGATATCGTCGATAAGTTTAGCCCGCTCCTCTTCGAGCAGGCGCCTCAATCGGGCGTCATCGCGTGTCATAATCATCATCCTGTCATGATGGGATATCAGCCCATTTTAATCCCAATCCATCCCCTTTGGCAAACCGGTCAGCGAGCGAACGTCTACATCAAAACATATCGGGCCAGCGACGCCAACGCCACCGCCCACACATAGTAGGCGAAGATGGTCAGCGTGTGGTTTTGCAGATAACGCAAGAGATAGCGAATGGCCAACACGCCCAAGATGAACGCGGCCAAAAAGCCCACGACCAAAGGCGCGAAGCCCGTCGCGCCCGCACCGATGGCCGCCAGGTCCTTCAGCTTCAACAGGCCCGCGCCGAAGATAATGGGCGTGCCCAACAGGAAGGAAAACCGGGCCGCGGTGGGACGATCCAGCCCTCGCACCAGGCCCGCCGCAATGGTGCTGCCGCTGCGGCTGATGCCAGGGGCAATGGCCAGCGCCTGACCCACCCCCACGAAAACCGCATCCAGATAGCTCAGCTTCTCTATGGGGCGCCCCTGCTGCAGCACCCGCGTCCACCGCTCCGCAAACACCAACAGGAATCCGGTGATGATCATGAAGACAGCCACGGTCGCGGGCTGTTCGAACAAGCCCTCGAAGAAATCTTCCAGCAGAACCCCCAACAACGCAGCCGGGATGGTGCCCGCGAGGATCGCCAGCAGCAAGTGATCCTTCCCCTGCGCGGGCAAACCCCGCACTTTTCGCACCAGAGCCATGAGCATCTCCCACCACTCCCGCCAGAAATAGATGACCACGGCCATCAGCGTGCCCCAATGCAGCAACGCGTCAAAGGCCAGACCCGGATTCTCCCATCCCAGCCACCAGGGGACCAGCACGAGATGCCCGGAAGAGGAAACGGGCAGGAATTCAGTAAGGCCCTGCACCAGGCCCAGGATAAAGGCTTGGAATATATCCATGGAGGTCAGGAATGAGATCCGTATTCAGTGGGGTTTGGAGCGGTGCGCTCAAAGCAGTCGAGCGCCGCAGGCCGGGCAGAAGCGATCCTTTGCTTGCACACGGGCTCCGCATTGTGGACAGTATCGAGCAGCCGACGTTCCTGTAGCGCCCGCACTTGCCGATAGCGTGGCCATGGCAGGTTGGGCTGAAAACGCCGGACGTGACTTGCGTTCCTGCCGCACCATCTCCTCGACCTGCGCATCCAGTTCTGCCGTGGCCAGCGCGGCCTGTCGTCGGTCGATGGCTTTAAGCACGCTCGCGGCCTGGCGTTTCAGATTCGCGACATGGCGTTCGTAGTCCTCGGGCGAGAGTTTTCCGGTGTCCAGATCGAATTTCGCTTCGCGAATGGCCTGGTAGAGCTGATCGCGGCGGTTGTAGAGCGCCAGCAGGGTGGGATCGACATCCACATCAGGCGCAGCGGACGTCGCTGCGCGGAAGAAAGGCGCCAGGATCGCTACCGTGGCCGCGAGGAGGAGTAAGAATGCGATAAGTAGCCACATGGGTCAGTAGTCAGTTATCAGTATTCAGTTCCCGAATAACCTCT
>DUEQ01000356.1 GCA_011192085.1 Caldilineae bacterium | reverse complement strand
TTTTGAGAAATGCGGGTTAGCGGGAACAGGCGTAAGCCACGGCCACAGCGATCAACGCAGAGGCGCGGAGATCCATGGAAATGTGCGCGAACCCATCTCCGGGTGGTGTAGATCCTATGAAGGGGCCGCAGCCGATACCCTCAGGTGAGCAAACCAAAAGAGAGGTATCGAAGATGGCTACGACCCCAGGCAAACAGTGTGACGAAGAATCGGTGGTGATGTACATGGCTTTGGAACTGTCGAACAGCAGTTGGGTGGTGTTGTTCGGGAACGGCGATCGAACGCGGCGACGCAAAGTCGGCGCGGGGGACGTGGAGGCCCTGATGACGGAGGTCGCACAGGCCAAGGCTCGGCTGGGCCTGGATGCGCAAACCCCGGTGTTGAGTTGTTTCGAGGCCGGTCGGGACGGTTTCTGGCTGCACCGCTATTTGCAGGCGCAAGGCATTGATAACCGGGTGGTGGACTCATCGAGCATCGCGGTGGACCGTCGGGCACGGCGGGCGAAGACCGACCGGATCGACGTGGAAGCCTTGCTGTCGATGCTGCGGCGTCAGCACGGCGGCGAGCGCAAGGTTTGGTCGGTGGTGCGTGTGCCGAGCGAAGACGCGGAAGCGCAGCGCCACTGGCATCGTGAGCGGACGCGCTTGCTTAAGGAAGGCACGGCGTTGCGCAACTCGATCAGCTCGCTGTTGATCACGCAGGGCGCGCGTCTGGCGGTCAAGGGGAAAGATTTCATGGCGCAGGTGGCGGCCTACCGACGCTGGGACGGCACACCGCTGCCGGCGGCCTTGATTGAGCGCGTGGCGCGTGAATGGGCACGCCTGGAGCTGATCACGACCCAGCGCCGGCAGATGGATGCCGAGCGGCGCGAGCGCCTCGCCCAAGGCGATGACGCCAGCCTCCGCCAGGTCACGCAACTGATGCGACTGCGTGGCGTCGGCATTGAGAGTGCCTGGGTGCTGGTCATGGAACTGTTCGGCTGGCGCGAATTCCCCAACCGCCGACAACTGGCCGGCGCCGCGGGGCTGACCCCGACCCCGTTTCAGAGCGGCAACATGGCGCGCGACCAAGGCATCAGCAAAGCCGGGAACCGGCGGGTGCGGGCCTTGCTCATCGAGCTCGCCTGGATGTGGGTACGCCACCAACCCGACAACGTCCACACGCGCTGGTTTCAGCGCCGATTCGGGCACGGCAGCGCGCGCCAACGGCGCATCGGCATCGTCGCCTTGGCGCGTCGGCTCCTGATTGAACTGTGGCGCTACCTGCGAACCGGCACCGTGTCCGATGGCACGTTGCTGATGGCCGCCTGAGCACGGCAGGGAGATCACCACGACCACGAGTTGTACCGGCTAGGACCGTGAGTGAATCGAGCCCGCGCCCGCTCCGGGTGAGCGTTGCGACACCGATCTTGTAGATGGGGTTCGATTCCAACCATGGTGCGCACTGACGCGAAGGCGTATGCAGTATTGGGTGATGGCACGATGCCCGTGCCACACGGATAGAAGGTGGTCAGGCCCAAGGGCCGACTCTTCATCGCACCGACTCACAGACAGGCCTGACCCGGTCCCAAAAGCGAGATCAACAACCACAGATCACGAAATTCACCCAAGGGGTTGACTCGGCTCTCATCATAGAAGGAGCGGGCTTGCCCGCGAACCGACGCTTCGACCTGGGCTGGTTGCCGCGTCCTTCGCGGGCAAGCCCGCTCCTACAACGGGGCAACATCCGACGTGCCGGTTTCGCATGATTCAGTCCGAAACACCCCGCAGCTCGCTCGCATTCCCCAGCAACCCAGTGTCTGAATAGCGGCGTTTCCGGGCTAGTGTAGT
>DUEQ01000355.1 GCA_011192085.1 Caldilineae bacterium | reverse complement strand
TATCGTCAATCGTCCATGGTCTCATAGACCGATGATCGGCAAGAAAATAACGATACCGGAATATCTCTACGGCTATTCTCAATTCATCCATCGAGGTGCCCCATGCGTCGCGTCTCCTTGATCGCTCTACTCCTCCTGCTGGCGGCAAGCGCCCTCGCGTCCACAGCGGTTCACGCCCAAAGTGAATCCGTTGTGCGGGCAGTGCTGTTCTACTCGCCCACCTGCCCCCACTGTCACACTGTCATTCAGGAAGACCTGCCGCCGCTGGTGCAAAAGTACGGGGATCAGCTCCAGATCCTGCTCATCGATGTGTCTACAGAAGGCGGGCGGGAATTGTACCTTTCCGCAGCGCAAGCCATCCCCATCCCTGAAGATAAGCGGGGGGTGCCCGCGCTCGTAGTCGGCGATACGCTGCTGGTGGGGGGTGTGGAGATTCCGGCCAGATTCCCAGATATCATCGAGCAAGGGCTGGCCTCCGGCGGCATCGATTGGCCCGCCATCCCGGGCCTGGATCGCGTCCTCAAAAGCCTCGAAACGCAGCATGAGGAGAAAGCCGCTCCAGAGGCCACGCCTGAAACAGCCGCAGAGGAAGCCAGCCTCAACCAGGTGGATGTAAAGGCCGTCAGCGAGATGAGCATCGGGGAGCGCTTGGCTCTGGACCCTGTGGGCAGCGCCATCGCCATTGTGACCCTGGTCATCATGGCGGCCATGCTGGCATGGGCCCTGGTTTATTGGGCTCGTAGCGGCCTCTCCCTCACCCCTGGCCCTGGCTGGATCAATTGGGCTATTCCCATCCTCAGTGTCATCGGCGCGGGCGTCGCCTTCTATCTCGGCTTCGTGGAGGCCACGGGCGCGCAAGCGGTGTGCGGGCCTGTGGGCGATTGCAACGCCGTACAGCAGAGTGAATACGCGGTGCTGTTTGGCATCCTACCTGTGGGCGTGGCCGGATTCGTCGGTTATTTTGTGATCCTGGCGTTATGGGCCTGGCAGCGGTTCGGGCCAGAAGAAAAGGTTGGGCGCACCGCCTGGATGCTGCCCTTCGTGATATACTTTGGAACCCTCTTCAGCGCCTACCTCACCTTCCTGGAGCCTTTCGTCATCGGCGCCATTTGCATGTGGTGTATGACTTCCGCCTGGATCATGACCGCGCTCCTGTTCCTCACCTTTCGCTGGACCATCCCCCGCGACGCATGAGCATCCTCATCATCATTCCCGCGCATAACGAAGCGGACAACCTGCCCCACATCCTCCCCCGGCTGAAAGAGGTCATCCCCGAGGCCGATGTCCTCGTGGTGGACGATCATTCGGGGGATGCCACCGCGCTGGTGGCCCGGCAGTTGGGCGCGCAGGTGGTGCGATTGCCCAACAATCTGGGTTATGGCGGCGCGGTGCAGACCGGTTTTCGCTTCGGCGCGGAGCAGGGTTATGATTTCGCCGTGATGATGGATGCAGACGGCCAACATGACCCTGCGTTCGCGCCCGATTTGCTGGCCCCGGTCATGGCGGGTGAATGCGACGTGGCCTTGGGGTCCCGACACATGGGCGGGATGACCTATGAGGCCGGGCTCGTGCGAAAGATGGGGATGAAGCTGTTCGCGTGGATCACCAGCGCCCTGACCGGGCAGAAGGTCACCGACGCCACCTCGGGCTTTCAGGCCATGAACCGGGATGTCATGTCCTTTTTCTCGGAAGAGAACTATCCCAGCGACTTCCCCGATGCAGACACCCTGATCATGCTCCATTTCGCTGGGTTTTCGGTGAAAGAAGTGCCCGTGGTCATGCACGAACGCATCGCAGGGGAATCGATGCATGGGAATGCGATGAAAAATCTGTATTACATCGCCAAAATGCTCCTCTCCATCTTCATGGTCTACCTGCGATACCACACCCAGGCTGGGGCGCTACGCCCGAACGCCACCGCAGAGGCCGCGTCGTGAGCGGAGCCGCGCTCTCCATCGATCTGGAGTCCTACTGGCATGCGGAGCTGCTGCGGACCAGGGTGGATCGGGCGAAAATGGCGGATCGGGTGGAGGAGGCGACCCGCCCCTTGCTCGATCTGTTGGCCCGACGGGACGTGCGGGCGACCTTCTTCACCGTAGGCGAGGTCATCGAAAGCCATCCCGATCTGATTCGGGACATCGTGGCCGCGGGGCACGAGCTGGCCTGCCACACGTACACCCATCGCCCCCTGTGGGAGCTCGATGAAGCCGCGTTTGAGGAGGAGATCGTTCGCTTCAACGCCCTGGTCGCCCGAGTGACGCCGGGCGTGCAGCCACGCGGCTTCCGCGCTCCCACCTTCAGCCTTTCACCGGCCACGGCATGGGCCCTGGATGTGCTGGCCCGCCGCGGCTACGCCTACGATTCCAGCGTCTTTCCCATGAAGACGCCCCTGTACGGCGTCCCCGGCGCGCCCCTGCGTCCCTATCGACCCGCGTCCAACCTCGTGGAGGAGGACCCGGCCGCGCCCCTGCTGGAATGGCCCATGACCGTGTGGCGGATCGGGCCTGTGACGGTGCCCGTATGCGGCGGCTTCTACCTGCGCGTCCTGCCCATGCCCCTTATCCTGCATGGGCTGAAGCAGGCTGCGAAGTCAGGTCCCATGGTCATCTATCTCCATCCCTGGGAGCTGGACCCCGGCACGCCGCGACTTCCCCTTTCCGCCCAGGATCGCTTCATCACCTACCACAATGTGGGTGATCCCATGCGCCGCCGCCTGGAAAGGTTGCTGGATGCGTTTGATTTTCAGCCCATGGGCGCGATGTCAAGACAATGGATGATGGACGGGGGCGATCGATGATGGCGGTCAAGTGACAACGCATCGTCCGCCGTCTATCGTCCGTCATCCTCATTGCCATCGGTATCCGCGGGCCATGGCCTGTGGCCATCGCCTCGTGTTCAACTCACGGGCATAACGCCACGATATCCGCCAGCACGCCCGCAGCCGTGCCGTGGACGCCCGCGCCGCGGCCCTGCAAGACCAGGGGCGTCTGATTGTAGACGTCGGTGTGGAAGGCGATGAGGTTGTCCGAGCCGCGAAGCTGGCCCAACGCGCTGGCTTTGGCGACCTCCTTCAACCCCACCGCGACCTCGCCGCCGGCCAGCGTCGCCACATAACGCAGCGTCTTCTCCTTCCTCCCGGCGGCCGCCACCCTCTCCCGATAGCTCGCGTCCAGTCGAGGCAGCGCCGCCATAAAATCGTCCACCGTTCCCTCGGCCATCTCGGGCGGGAATAGGGGTTCGATCGGAATGTGTTCCAGTTCCAGGGGCCACCCCAGAGTGCGGGCCAGGATTAACGCCTTGCGGGCTACATCCATTCCGCCCAGGTCGTCCCGCGGGTCGGGTTCGGTGTAGCCTAAAGCTCGGGCTTCGGCCACGAGGTCGGAGAAGGCCTTCCCCTCCTCCAAACCCGTGGTCAGAAACCCCAGCGTGCCGCTGAAACAGCCTTCGATGCGATGCACTGCGTCGTGGGAGGGGATGATGGCCTCCCGCAGGGCGGCGATAACGGGCACGCCCGCCCCCACGGTGGATTCATAGCGTAGCCGACCGGAGGAAGTCAGCGCACGGAACTGCTCAATGGGACCGGTCAGAGGTTTTTTGTTGGCCAACACCGCACCATATCCCCGATCCAGGGCGAGTTGCAACGCGGGCGCGGTCTCCTCGGTGGCGGTGACGTCGATGACGATGGCGTCCTCTCGCCCGGCAATATCCACGATGTCTTCCAGCCCGCCCCGTTTATAGCCCCAGTCGGTATTCTCCAGCGATTGGCCCGCCTCTTTAGCCGCCAACATGGCTCGCAATTGCGCGTGCGAGAATCCGTCCGGGTCAATGGCCGCGCCGCGGCTATCGCACAAAGCGATATACACAAATTGCAGGCCGTATCGCCATTCGAAATCATCGCGGGCGGCCAGCACCCGCTGCACCAGAGCGCGGCCCACGCCGCCCAGGCCGAATTGAATGAGATGGATGGTTTTCATGATGTATGTTGGCGTTGTTTGTGTGAATATCTGGAGGCAATGTTGGCCGAGGCCATTAGGAAGTGAAAAGTTAAAAGTGAAAAAGTT
>DUEQ01000354.1 GCA_011192085.1 Caldilineae bacterium | reverse complement strand
TTGTTTTTCGCGGATATTATGGTTCCTCGTTTATCCCAGCGAGCCTCTTTTCTCATTCGTATTTGGCGCGAGCCCGTGTCGTTCGACGCGGATGAACTCGGCGTATGGCGAGCTCACGTCCAACACGTGCAAAGCGGTCAAAGCTGTTATGTCGATGATCTTGAGGCCTTGATCCGGTTCCTTGAGCAATGGACGGGCGCTTTGTAAAACGATTCTTCAGATTCTGGCACTTGCCAAGGAGAAAGATTTTATGAAACGCAGCATACTACTCGCGTTGCTCGCGGCGTTCTCGTTGTTGGTTGCCGCGTGCGGTGGAGGTGGAGCCGAGGAAGCCGAGGCTCCGGCCGAAAGCGCAGCCCCAGCGAGTCAGCCTGTGGCTTCGAAACTGGAAATTATCGAAGCCACATTTGCCCACGGGCTTGATGACGAGATGGGGCCCATCGAGCCCGGCAACGAGTTCGAGCCGGACGAGACCATCTATCTTGCCATCAAACTCAAGGGCAATCCCAAAGAGGGCGTCGTCTCCGCCCGCTTCATGTATGGCGACCAAGAGATCGCCGAGGCATCGCTTGATATTGCCGAAACGCGCGCCGAACAAGGGCTTGTTTTTGTCATTGGCGGCAACACTCAGGTGGGCTTCACACTGACTCCTGACGAGGCTTTCCCACCCGGTGATGAATACGTGGCCAAAGTGTATCTCAACGGCAAGGCCGCCGGGAGTTATCCATTCAAGGTGGTGGGCGAGGCTGTTGCGCTGGAACCGCCCCCCGCGGCGCTGCCGGCCGAAGAAACGCCCGAACCAACCGTGGAAGTGAAAGCTCCGGTCGAGTACAGCGTCACCATTCACGCCTTGTGGTACGCGACCGACGCCACGGGCAAGGCCGTTGGCGGCGTCAGCCCAGTGCGCGTCAGCGTGCGGTCCAGCCAAAACAAGGAGCTGCGCGTCGGCTTTTTCGAAGAGGAGGTAGGCGGTTCCGGACCTATGTGGCGCTCGGCCGGTTGGACGGCCGTGGTCGTGGCCAGCCAGTTTTTGGGTATTGATCCCCGCGACTACGAATTCTCCTTTTCGGTGGGTGGTACTATCGACGGCCCCAGCGCCGGAACTTATATGACCGTGGCCACCCTGGCCGCGCTGCAAGGCCATGATGTGGCGGACGACATCTTCATGACCGGCGCCATCAATCCCGACGGCACCATTGGTCCGGTTGGCGGCATTCCTCAAAAGATCGAGGGCGCGGCCGCGGCCGGAGCCAGCATGGTGCTTGTTCCGGCCGGGTTGCGTTACGATAGGGACGGAAATACCGGAGAACTGGTGGATGTGGTCGAGGCGGGTGACCGTTTGGGCGTGCAGGTGCGCGAGGTGAGTACGGTGCACGACGCGTACGAAATCCTCACCGGCAAGACCTTGCCCCGTCCCCAAGTGAGCGGCGGATCGCCGCAATTGCCCCCCCGCGCCTTCGACCGCACTCGCGCCAAAGCGCAGGAATGGCTGGCCCGTTATCAGGACGCGCGCGGGCGCATCAATAGCCTTGCGCCCGAGATCGTGGCCTTCTTCGAACAAGAGCTGGCCGTGGTCGATGAAGCAGCCAACAGCGCGGATAGCGCCTTGCAGCAGGGATTGGCCACGGCGGCTTATTCGCGAGCCGTCAACGCCACGGTCCAGGCCCAAATTTGGCAACTGGCCGGTGAGGTGATTCAGCGTTATGTGGCCACCCAGGACCTCAACAGCGTAGTCGAATATCTCACGGCCACTCAGTCCACCCTGGCCGAGAAAGGCGCGGTGTTGCAACTGCTACGCACCGAGCAGCCCCGCTCCGCGAGCGATTACGTGGCCCTGTTCGACGCCTACACCAGCATCGGCGAGGCTCAGGGCCTGATGGTATTGGCCGATAGCGCCATTCAGCAGTTGGTAGCGGGGGCCGGAAGCATGAGCGAGGAGGATTTCCTAGCCAAGCTCATGGAGATTTCGGCCTATTATGTGCTGGCAAAGGATTTCGTTCAATTGGCTCGTGACAGCGTGGATATCGGCTTTGGCTACGGAACCGAACAGGATATCCCCGAAGAACGCATCAAGGCCATGTCCGAGCTGTTGCGTCATGCTTCGGACGCGAATCTCGATTATTTCGAGAGCACTATCGTCAACCAGGTAGCCGAGCAGTGGGGTGTCCATCCCAATGTGGCCAAAAACATGTTCATGAACTATGACTGGACCTATCTCTTCACCGTTGCTTCGGACATGGGCGTGAACGCCCTCGGCGCTGGCTTGGGCGACCCTAGCGATGCCATACGGTTGGAGCTGGGCAACAGCATCAGCAACTATGCGCTTAGCGCGGCTTTGGTGGCCAAACATTACGCCCTCGGCGCGCAGCTCGATCAGGATGGCAACATCACGGCCATCACCCGCGAACGCGCCCTGGCCGATATGCTCGACCTGGCCGATCAGCGAGCCAAAGAGCTTATCGCACTCAACGGTGAAGATATACCTGTGATGGCCATTCTTTATTACGAAAACGCTCGATTGGAGCGCCAGGGAGGCCCTGAAGACCAGCTCATGGCTCTGCAAGACTACTGGACCGCGGCCACGCTGGCCAGCGTGCAAGCTTACCTTTCCGGCTTGATGGGGCCGTAAACATTCATGTCAGGTTTTAAAATGAAATCACTCATCTACCGTCGCATCATCATGCTGGCCTTGCCGATCGCGCTGACGTTCTTGTTAGCGCTTGGTGTTGCCCCTTATTTTGTGCACGCGCTTTCTGGGAAGAGGCCGGCGCAAAACAACACGCCCCCCACAGCCGATTTCACCATCGATCCCCCGCAAGGCGTGGTAGGCACCACCTTTTTCTTCGATCCGATCGCTTCTTCCGACAACGAAGATTCCGACGCCTGGTTGTTGGCTCGCTTTGACTTGGACGGCGACGGCGTCTGGGACACAGGTTGGCTCAATCCCACCAATCCCCCCTGGCCGCACACCTATAGCGCTCCCGGCACATACCAGGTCAAACTGGAAGTTAAGGACAGGGGTGGGTTGAGCGATACGAAGATCAAGACTTTGCAGGTGGCTGATCCCGGCGCCAACACGCCGCCCACGGCCCAATGCGCGGTTACGCCCGCCTCCGGTCCGCCCGGAACCACCTTCACCTTCAGCGCCGCCGGCAGCGCCGACGCCCAAGACCCGGTTTCGGCTCTGCAAGTGAAGTGGGACAAATGGGGCACGTTCGATTTTCGCGGGCAAACTTGGCAGCCCGCCACCCAGGACGTCAGCTTCACTTACGATGGTATTGGCATCCATGATGTTGATTTGATTGTCATGGACAGCGGTTATCTAATGGGTGAGGCCAGATGCACGGTCGAGATTATCCCGCCCGGCGGCAACCAGCCCCCCACCGCCAGTCTGGTCATCACCCCCACCACCGGTAGCATCACCACCACATTCACCATCGATGTCTCGGGCAGCGTCGATGATCATGACCCACTTAACATGATGCAAGTGAGATTTGATTGGACGAATGATGGCTATTACGAC
>DUEQ01000353.1 GCA_011192085.1 Caldilineae bacterium | reverse complement strand
TGAGGAGATTCTCATGAGTACAACCTTCATGCGCTCCCCCAAGCTCTTCTTCACCAGCGAATCGGTGACCGAAGGGCATCCCGACAAGATGTGCGACCAGATCAGTGATGCTGTGCTGGACGCGATCCTGGCTCAAGACCCCAAGGCCCGTGTGGCTTGCGAAACCGCGACCAAGACCGGGTTTGTGATGCTGTTCGGCGAGATCACCACCGACGCCCAGATCAACTACGACGAGGTGGTGCGCCAGACCATCCGCGACATCGGCTACACCGACAGCGATTACGGTTTCGACGCGGACACTTGCGGAGTCATGGTCGCCATCGCCCGCCAGTCGCCCGACATTGCCTTGGGCGTGGACAAAGCCCTGGAGGCCAAGCAGGGGCTGATGACCGATGAGGAGATCGCGGCCATCGGCGCGGGCGACCAGGGCATGATGGTGGGGTTTGCGTGCAACGAGACGCCCGAGCTCATGCCCCTGAGCATCAGCTTGGCTCACAAGCTGGCCAAACGCTTGACCGACGTGCGCAAGCAGGGCATCCTGCCCTACCTCCGCCCCGACGGCAAGAGCCAGGTGACGGTGGAATACGCGTTCGGACAGCCCCAGCGCGTGGACACCGTCCTCGTCTCCACCCAGCACGCGCCCGAGATCACCCAGGCCCAACTGCGTCAGGACATCATCAAGCATGTCATCGAGCCTGTGGTGGGAACCTGGATGAATGGCACGACCAAGATCTTCGTCAATCCCACCGGTCGCTTTGTGACTGGGGGCCCCATGGGCGACGCGGGCCTTACCGGCCGCAAGATCATCGTAGACACCTATGGCGGCGTGGGACGCCATGGCGGCGGCGCGTTCTCGGGAAAGGATCCCACGAAAGTGGACCGTTCAGGGGCTTACGCGGCCCGGTGGGTGGCCAAAAACATCGTGGCCGCGGGCCTGGCCGACCGGGTGGAGATTCAGATCTCCTACGCCATCGGCGTGGCCGAGCCCCTGAGCATCAGCATTGAGACCTTCGGCACGGGCAAGATCGACGATGTGGTCATCGAACGGCTGGTGCGCGAACATTTCGACCTGCGCCCGGGCGCGATCATCCGCGATCTCGACCTGCTGCGCCCCATCTACCGCCAGACCGCGGCCTACGGACACTTTGGCCGGGATGATCTGGACCTGCCTTGGGAAAAGGCCAACAAGGTGGAAGAGCTGCGGCAAGCCGCGGGCCTACACTTGAAGGCGGACGTGACATCCTGATTCGCTTCGCGAGCGCTATCTTTTCGGCAAAAAACAAGCCCGGGCTGGTCAATCCAGATCCGGGCTTGTTCATGTTCGAGATCGGGCCTAGGGATCAGCCCACCACGTCCTCGCCGCCATCCACAAAGATGATGCTCCCTGAGATCCACGAGATCTCGGGGACGGCCAGGGCGGCGATCGTATTCGCCACATCCTCGGGCGTGGTCATGCGCCCGCCTGGATTGCGCCGGATGCTGGCCTCGATAATCTGCTCGTGGCCCGGGATCTGCCGCAGCGCGGGGGTGTCGGTCACCCCGGCCTGGATGCAGTTCACCAGGATGCCATCCTTGCCCAGCTCCATGGCCAGTTGCCGGGTGTGCGATTCCAGCGCGGCCTTGGCCGCGGACACCGCGCCATAGCCGGGCACCACCCGGTGCGACCCCTCCGAGGTCATGGAAAAGATGCGGCTGCCCCGGCCCAGCATCCCCTCGCGATAGAGGGCCTGGGTCCAGTAGACCAGGGAATGGGCCATCACCTCCAGAGTCATGTTCATGGACGCGGGATCGATGGCGTCTTCCGGTTTTTCGGCGATGAAGGGTTTAAGGGTGCCGAAAGCCAGGGAATGCATCAGCAGCCAGATGGAGGGCTCGCCCGAGGCCTCCAACTCCGCTTTCATCTTCTTCAGCGCCCGGGCCCGCTTGCGCTCGTTGGTGGCGTTCATATTGAAGAACACCGCCTTGGCCCCATTGGCCTCGATGTCGCTGATCACCTTGCGGACCTGAGGCATGGTTTGCTTCATGTCCAGATGCACGCCGAAGATGTTCATGCCTTTGGACGAGAGTTTACGGGCCGTGGCCGCGCCGAACCCGCTGGACGCGCCCAGGATCAGCGCCCATTTGCCTTTCAGGGGGGATTCGCAATCGCTCATGGGGAATTTGTCCTCCGTGGGATGAATGGATGAATTGGCGTTCTATTCTAAGGCTAAAAACCCATCCCAGCCAAAAACGTCGCGGCCAATGACCGCCCGCTGTGGACATCAACGATGGACCACAGTCACTGGGATGCCCCATCGTCCATCCTCCTTTCACCGATATCGGCGGGCCGCCGCCCATGACGCCTAATGCCAAACGCCCACCGCGTTGGACTGTGCATCGGCAATGCGCCCGATACTTTCCACATAGGCTGCGCCCCGGCGAAACGCCCAACAAATCGCCTCATCCTTGCAGCTTTTCTGCAAAATCCGCGAAACGCGATCCAGAGAAACCCATCCTGTAAGGGCGATCAAGGCTCCCAGCAGGATGGCTGAAGCCAGCACCGGCTCCTTATCCCCATCCTCTGGTTCGGTGGGCGCGAATACGACATCCACATCATGTCGCCGCGCAGGCCGTCGCACCTGAGAGGCGTTCATGATCAATAGTCCATCCGGCTTGACGCTGTATTCCAGCAGATCCGCGGCCTTGCAGCTGGCGAGCAGGGCGACGTCTGGTTGCGCGCGTTGCAACCGCGCCAGAGCGTCGTCACTGATCACCACCTGGCACTGAATGACTCCATCCTGTTCGCTTGAGGAGACGCGAACCGCGCGCCACCCCTCCTCCATGGCAGCCTCAAGGAAAACCTGACTCACATAGAGGATGCCCTGATCCAGATCTCCAGCGAAAAGGATGTGCGCTTCCATGGTCTCTCTCCCTCATTGTTGCACAGAAGCCCCAGCGTTGGTATGATCTGGCGCAGGTTTGAAAACCAGGCCTCCCCACCAGCGCCACACCTCAGCCCGCAGTCTCCGATTGCCAACCTCCCATACTCCTTTTCCCAAAACGCCATGAGCACACTCTTAATCCAACACGCCGACTTGCTCGTCACCATGGATGACCAGCGTCGCCAGATCCCCGACGGCGGCCTGTACGCTGAAGATGGCGTGATCATGCAGGTGGGCCCCACCGCAGACCTGCCCTCGATCGCGGATGCAGTCATCGACGCCCGCGGTCGCATCGTCATTCCCGGCCTGGTCAATACCCATCACCATTTCTATCAGACCTTGACTCGCGCCGTGCCCGCGGCCCAGGACGCCAATCTATTCAACTGGCTGGTCACCCACTACCCTATCTGGGCGGGCCTCACGCCCGAGGCGGTGTACGTCTCCGCCAAAGTGGCCATGGCCGAACTCATGGCCTCGGGCTGCACCACTTCGTCCGATCATCTCTACATCCTCCCCAACGGCAGCCGCATCGATGACGAGATCCAGGCCGCGGTGGAGCTGGGCATGCGCTTTCACGCGGCCCGCGGCTCCATGAGCCTGGGCGAGTCCGATGGCGGGTTGCCGCCCGATAGCGTGGTCGAGGATGAGGAATTCATCCTCAAGGACACGCGGCGGGTCATCGAGACCTACCACCAGCCCGAGCGCTTGGGCATGATCCAGGTTGTCGTCGCGCCCTGCTCCCCCTTCTCGGTCACGCCCGACCTGATGCGAGCAAGCGCGGCCCTGGCCCGCAGCTATGGCGTGCGGCTGCACACGCATCTGGCCGAGACGGTGGATGAGGAGCGATTCTGCCTGGAGCAGTTCGGACGCCGCCCGGCCGAGTACGCGGAGGATTTGGGCTGGATGGGCGAGGATGTTTGGCACGCCCACGCCATCCACATCAACGAGCAAGAGATCGATCTTTTTGCGGCGACAGGCACGGGCGTGGCCCATTGCCCCAGCTCCAACATGCGTCTGGCCAGCGGCATCGCGCCGGTGCGCGCGTATCTGGACGCGGGGGTGAATGTGGGTCTGGGCGTGGATGGCAGCGCCAGCAACGATGGCAGCAACCTGCTGGCCGAGGCCCGCATGGCCCTGCTGTTGCAGCGGGTGCTGGGCGCGCCCGACGCACTCTCCGCGGAAGAGGCGCTATGGCTGGCCACCCGCGGCGGGGCCCGCAACCTGGGCCGAGACGACATCGGCTATCTGGCGCCGGGCATGGCCGCGGATGTGGCCGCGTTTCGGCTGGACCGACTGGATTACGCGGGCGGCCTGCATGACCCCATGGCCGCGCTGACCTTCTGCAACCCCACCCCCGCCGACTTCGTGGTCATCAACGGGCGGCCCCGCATCCTCGACGGCCAGTTCGTGGACCTGGAACTCCCGCCCCTGATTCAACGGCACAACGAGATCGCCCGCGCTTTGGTCAACGGCGAGCTAAGCTGAGATGGGAGCGTCTATCGCCCATCGTCCGTTCATCGGTATCAGCGGACTTCAGTCCATGTCAACTGGGTAGTCGCCACGCCAAAGCGATTTTCAAAGGGGCCAACCTACTCAAACGGGTAGGGGAGAACCATCCATTCGGGGCGTTATAACTATCGACGCGCGTGTTGAAATGGGATAGGGGTTTTGCTAATGTGAAAGGGACCGACGCTGTCGCTGGCATTGGGTGTTTCACGTGCGCTATACATCCAGACGCTCCTTCTTGCGGCGCGCCTGGGGCTGCCCCTGTGGCGTCCGGGCATTGCCGCTTCAATTGAATATCGTCATCTTCATCATTCCCAGGCTTATGCACGCCTTGAAGGAGGGCTGCTATGACGAAAATCGATTTCATCAATCCGGTCGTGCGACGCAAGATATCGGAGGTTCGAGAGCACCCCGAAGCCTTTTGGGCCAAAGAAGCTCAACGTCTTCACTGGTTCGATT
>DUEQ01000352.1 GCA_011192085.1 Caldilineae bacterium | reverse complement strand
GCCCATATCATCCAAAGTGCGGGGCATTTTCAGGTCATTACTCCGCCGGATCACGAATCTGGCTGGGAATAGGTCGCCTCCAGGGCGGATTCGTCATCCGTCCGTCACGGTGATTTCCCAAGCCATTGTCAACCGAGCTCATCAGTGCTATACTCCACATCAATCCCCCTCATGTCGTATGCATGCCCCCCGCCATGATCATCCTCGAATCACCCAAACCCCTGCCCAATCCTGCTCCCCTGGAACGGGTTCCGGGACTGACGAAATCCCAAATCGAGACATTGAAAAAACACTGGATCATCAGTATCCAGGAGTTCACGGCTCTGGGCGATCTGCCTTCGTTCCGGCAGGGGCTGGCCAAGCTGTTGGGGGTGGAAGCGCCAACGCTAGCGACCATTCTGAACGACGCGCGCGACCAACTGAGCCAGATGCGCGGCCATGAGGTCAATGTAGATCTGGATGACGTGGAATACGCCAGCGGCGCGCTGGAGCCGCCTCCA
This sequence comes from Caldilineae bacterium, assembly GCA_011192085.1. GTDB lineage: Bacteria > Chloroflexota > Anaerolineae > J102 > J102 > M2005. The sequence goes on along the minus strand of DUEQ01000352.1, from coordinate 5,028 downwards.
GCCTTGCGGGCCGAAATCGAATATGAACGCATCCCCTACGAAGCGCCCATGCCTCCAGCCTTGAGTTACGCCGATGAGCTGCCGCCCACCCGCAATCAGGGCGCGCGCGGCACGTGTGTCGCCTTCGCCGCGGCCGCGGTTCGCGAATTCTTAGCGATCCAGCAATACAAGCGCCTGGGCAAGAAGCCCGATCTCAAAACCATCGACTTTTCAGAACAGTTCATCTATTGGTGGTGCAAAGAACAAGATGGCTTGCCCGCGGTCAGCGGCACGTATCCCTATCTGGGAATGAAATGCCTGTTGGAGGCGGGCGCGCCCCGGGAATCCACCTGGCGCTACAATCCTCATCCCACGCCCGGCAATGAGGGTCAGGGGCCGCCCCCTCAAAAGGCGGTGGAGGACGCGGCCCGTCACCGCATCGGACGCATCATTCACCTGCGCCCCGATGACATCGACAGCATGAAGGGGGCCTTGTTGCAAGGCCATTCGGTGATGATCGCCATCCCCATCTATCCTTCCTGGTTTCACAGCCGGACCACCCGCAAGTTCGGCAAAATCAACCTGCCGCTTCCCGATGAAAAGCCCCTGGGCGCTCATGCGATGGCGCTGGCAGGCTATGTGGATGACGAAACCGCGCCTGGTCGCGGCTATTTCATCGTACGCAACGCCTGGTCCCCCTGGGGCCAGAAGAATCCATTCGGTTCAGGACTGGGACTCATCCCCTACGCATTTCTCCAAAAGCACAACAGCATCGCCGATGCAGCCCTCCCCCTGGTGACTGCGGATGTGTATCTGCGCGATAATGAGGACGACCGGGGGAGTGCGCCCAGCCGCGGTCTGACTTTCAACAGCCCCGATATCTGGGTGCGACGGAAACCCGATGGCGAGGAGAGGCATCAACCCCCTGTGGCCGGAGAAGCACACTGGATTTATGTCCGGGCGTGGAATCTCGGCCCGGAACGAGCCACTCAGGTCCGGGCTCAGGTCTTCATCGCCCCCGCCTCGCCCTCCATCTGGCCCGAGATGTGGCGGGAAGTGGGGGAAATCGAGCTGGGCGACATCGAGCCCCAGGCGAACGCCATCGCGTCGTTGCAATGGACGCCCGAAGCGCATCCCTCCAGTCGCATACTCGTCCGTCTCCATGCAGCGGAAGACCCCGCACAGCACCTATGGGCCGTGCGCTACGACAACAACATCGCCCAGAAAAATGTGGTGCATCTCCAGGTGCGGCCCGGAGAAACTGCACGATTCACCTTTCCCATCTATGGACTCCCCGGCGAACTGACCCTGCGCCGCCTGCGGGTGGACCGCCAGGGCTTTCGCAATGGGCGCATCGATCTGAGCATTGAGAAGGCGCAAGCCTATCGAAAACGGGAGCGTGAAAATGACGACGCCGTGCTGAAACGCTTTGCCAGCCAGGCTACGGAGAGCCGGATGGCCGTCCTCACCATTCACATGAAAAAGGGAGCGACCGCCCAAGATGGCGGGCGAATTATCATCAATCAGAGCTACGGCAAAACATTGGTGGGGAGGATGATGGTGGTTGTGGAGGTGGCGTCGCGCGCTGAGAATGCCGATGATGCACACAGATCATCGGCACAAAGTCCCTAAGAACGAGTAACTATATCTTCAAATCAGGCCCGATAGAATCAGCAAGGTGATGAGGATGGGCTGATGGATGAGGTAGAGGAGCAGCGAATTCTGGCCCGCCAGCGCCAGCCAGCGCACAGGCGCGTAGCGGGATCCATCGGGCATGGAAAACGCCCGCTTCCCCTTAGGATAAAGCATGTTCCCTACAAAGATGCCGAGAAGCGCGACGCCCAGCCAGGGGATCACCGGGAAATAATCGAACGCTGGCTGGGGCTCCCTTATCATCCCCAGCCACGCCAGCCAGGCCATGTCATGTCGCCAGGAGATGACCTCGGGGGTGAGGAGCAGCGCCACGCCCAGGATGAGATTCAGCCAGCGAAAGCGTAGGAAGGGATAGGCCAGGATCATGGCTACGCCAATGAAATGGAGGATGCCGAAGCGCACATAGCTGGCAGGCTGATAAATCCATGTCACCAGGCTGATGACCACGCCCCAGGAGAAGATGATCAATCCCCGCCGGAAGAAAGGCCCGAAGCGCATGGTTCCCTTCTGCCGCATTCGCCCCGCTCGCAGACTCATGGAAACGCCCACCAACCCGATGAAGGAGCTGGCCGTGACGAGTTGCCAGTAGTGCCAGAAGCCTGTGTACATCTCGATATCCCAGCCCGCCAGGCCGTACAGGTCCCACACCAGATGGTAAATAACCATGATCACGATGGCGAACCCGCGCCACGCGTCCACCTCCCAATAGCGGTCGCTGCGGAAATGGACAACGGGCCGGATGCTGCCCTTCATGCCCTGATACCAGGTCGTTAGCGCGGTCATAGCCTTATTGTGCCCCAACTTGATACGCTTGCCAAGCAGACGTCTGGTGGTCAGGTGAAAGCGAGATGAGGGGATGACGGTTGCGAAAATGGACGATGGACGATGGTGAAGCATACACGCTGTCGTCCACCGTCCTTTCACCTGTAGCTATATCGGCGGGTCGCCCGTAACGCCTATTTTTGAGCCGACCGAACGTCGATGACCAGCTTGCCGAAATGCTCGCCCGCTATCATCTTTTTCATCGCGTCCACATAGCCCTCCAGGGGCCACACGCTGTCAATGACAGGGGTGATCTTGCCCGAAAAGATAAGCTCGAACGCGTTGCGCGCATCTTCCATATTGCCCATGGTGCTGCCGATGATGCGCTGTTGGCGCATGAAGATGAGATTGACGGGGACCTCCGCCCGATAGCCCGTGGTGCCGCCCACGGTGAGCAAGCGCCCATGTTTGCCCAGGGCCCGCAAACTGCTGCCCCACGTGGCCTGGCCCACATTGTCCACCACCACATCCACGCCCTGGCGGTTGCTCTTCTTCCACACGGCTTTGGCCCAGTTGGGCTCCTGGCTGCGGTCGATGGCCCAATCCGCGCCCAGCTCCAGGGCCTTCTCCGCCTTCCACGCGTTACTGGCCACCACCCACACCGTCGCGCCCACCAGCTTCGCCAGTTGGATGGCGGTCATGTTCACGCCGCCGCCCGCGCCTACGATGAGCGCCCGCTCATTGGGCCGCAGTCCGCCATCCACGATGAGATTGCGCCACGCGGTCACTCCCACCAAATTCCCCGCGGCCACCAGCTTCAGGTCCACGCCGTCGGGGATGGCGATGAGGTTGCGGGCGGGGAGCTTCATGTATTCGGCGCAAGCCCCGCGCACATGCTCGCCCACGATGCTGAAATGATCGCACAGGTGTTGATTCCCTTGCAGACAGTAGCGACACTGGCCGCAGAACAATGTGGGATTGCCCGTTACCCGTTGGCCCACGCTCCAGCCGGCGACCCGTTCGCCTACGGCCGCGATCTCCCCCGCGAAGTCGCTGCCGGGAATGTGAGGAAGTTCCAAATTCAGGCCGGGCCAGCCCTTGCGCACCCAATCGTCCAGGCGATTGAGCGCGGCATAATGCACTTTGATCAGCACCTCGTCTGGGCCAATCTCGGGCACGGGCATGTCATCGACCACGTCGTAGACATCCAGATCGGGGCTATGTTCTCGAAAAATGACAGCTTTCATGGCGCTTGTCCTTGGGCAGAGATGGGATCAATGACCTGATACGCGGATGAAACCGATGACCACAGAACGAGACGCATCGGGGAGCGTCCGCGTCGGTCCGCAACATCGGCTCCATCTCCGTGACAATGCATCACACAGAATATGGGTTAGCAGCTGCCACGGAGGCCCAGCTCGTTGCGGGCGATGACCATACGCTGAATCTCGCTGGCGCCCTCGTAGATCTCGGTGATCTTGGCGTCGCGGAAGTAGCGCTCGATGGGCAGCTCCTTGGAATAGCCCATGCCGCCGTGGATCTGCACCGCCGCGTGGGTGACGAACATCGCGGTCTCGCTGGCGAAGAGCTTGGCCATAGCCGCCTCGGTGGTGAAGCGCTGGCCCGTGGTCTTGGCCGCCTCTTTGGCCAAAGCGGCTTGGAAGATGAGCAACCGGCTGGCTTCGATACGGGTTTTCATGTCCGCGATCTTCTGCTGGATCATCTGAAATTCGCCGATGGGATGCCCGAACGCGATGCGCTCGCGGGCGTATTGCACGCTGGCCTCGTACGCAGCCTCGGCTACGCCCAGCGCCTGGCTGGCGATGCCAATGCGGCCCGCGTCCAATACGGTCATCGCGATCTTAAAGCCCTGGCCCGGCTGACCCAACACGTTCTCCACCGGGCATTTGTAATCCTCGAACATGATCTCGCAAGTGGCGGACGCGCGGATGCCCAGCTTGGGCTCCACCTTACCTCGCACGAAACCGGGCTCGCGGGTGTCGATGAGGAAGGCGGTGATGCCGCGATGTTTGGGTTTCGCGTCCGGATCGGTGACCGCGAAGAGCACAAGACGATGGGCCACCGGCCCCGAAGTGATCCATGACTTGCGACCGTTGATGATGTAGTGCTTGCCATCGTCGCTGAGCACAGCCCGGGTCTTCATCGTCCCCGCGTCGGAGCCGGACATGGGCTCGGTCAGCGCGTACGCGCCGATCTCTTCACCTGTCGTGATGGGGGGCAGCCACGTCTGTTTTTGCTCCTCCGTGCCAAATTTGTAGATACCGTAGCAATAAAGGGAGTTGTTCACCGACATGATGGTGGAGGTGGCCACATCCGCCTTGGCGATCTCCTCCATGGCCAATACATAGGCAACGGTGTCCATCCCCGCGCCCCCATACTCCTCGGGCATCTCGATGCCCATAAAGCCCATCTCACCCATCTTCTTGATAATGGGCATCGGGAATTCCCCGGTTTCATCGTAGTGGGCGGCCACCGGCGCGATCTCATTTTGGGCGAAATCCCGGGCCGCGTCTCGGATCATGAGTTGCTCTTCGTTGAGGTGCAGATCCATGGCGTTGCTCCTTATGTGGTTGTTGGGCTGGAAGGATTAGGATGAAGGATTAAAAACCTAAT
>DUEQ01000351.1 GCA_011192085.1 Caldilineae bacterium | reverse complement strand
TGACAAATCTCCAGCTGTGGAGTATAATGTATTCAACTTTTGGAATAAAGTTATTCCAATATCGCATCCTCGCCAAACCGCATCATGCCCGTCAACGACCCTCTCACTTCCGACGCCGCTCGCATCGCCCGGGCCATCAGCCACCCCGTGCGGTTGCAGATCCTCGACGAACTGCGCGATGGCGGCGCTTACGTCATGCACCTCACCTCCGCCCTGGGACGCCCCCAGGCCAACATCTCGCAGCACCTCATGGTGCTGCGCGAAGCCGGTCTGGTGCGGGCCAGCCGCGAGGGCATGACCGTCCTCTATCAAGTCAGCGATCCGCAGGTGCTGACTGTGGTCGATGCGCTTCTGGCCCTGGCCGAAAAACGCATGCGCCAACGCGAGCGCGTGGCCGAAGCGACGTTGGAGCCGGGACGCGGCGGCAGACGGCGCCATCGCGGCAAATGTCGCTGCCCGCGCTGCCGTCAACAATAACATCATCCCCCCGGGCTGTTATTTTTTTACGCCAGAATATTCGATCTCTGGAATAATTTTATTCCTTCTCATCAAAAAACGCTCATCAAGGAGGTGAAATCCATGATGCATGGAAAGAAACGTCATCGCCATTCTCACGAACACCTGATCGCTGCACCCGGCCCGGGCCGTCAGGCCCCCTTCCGCGGCATGCGCGGTCATCGCCATGGCCCGATGGCCGGGCGCGGCGGCCGTATGGGCCGGGGCCCCTGCTGGGAAGAGGACGACGACGCCCGCCGGGCTTGGCTGGAAGCCCGAAAGCGACGGCTGCAAGAGCGGCTGGCCGAGGTGGAAGCGGAGCTGGCCGCCCTCGACCCAACCGGCGTCCCCTAAGCGCCCGCAGCCTGATCTCAATACAAGATGCGTCGCATCGTTGCAGGTGCGACGCATCTCATATTATTGGACGCGAAACGGGCTTTTGTGCGACAATGGGGGGCCATGAAGACATTGATTATCGGCCTCGATGGCGGCACATGGGACCTGTTCGGCCCACTGTGCGACCTGGATGTGACGCCCAATCTGGCGGCATTGCGCGAGCGGAGCGCATGGAGCCAACTACGCTCCACGCAGCCGCCCTTTACCGCGCCCGCCTGGGCCAGTTTCGTCACGGGCGTCAATCCTGGCAAACATGGCGTGCTCAACTTCCTCCAGACCGAGGGGTCGCCCGCAGCCTTGCTGCGCGGGCAGGGAACGCCCGTCAACAGCACGCATATTCGCGCCCCCCTACTGTGGGAATACTTCGACGCCCATGGCAGGCCCACAGGCGCGCTCAACGTGCCCCTCAGCTATCCCCTGCGCCCGGTGAAGGGCTTCGCCATCAGCGGCATGCTCACCCCGCCCCAGGCCCGAGATTGGGCGCATCCTCCCGACCTCATCCGTTCCCTCCACGACTATCTCATCGACCTGGACTACGGCAGGCCCGGTCAGCCCCTGACCCTCGACGACCTACCCAAGCCCCTGGACATGCTGGACGACATCATCCAGATGACCGAGCGCCGGGGCGTGCACGCGCTGCGCCTCATGCAAGAACGGGCCTGGGACGCGTTCATGGTCGTCTTCACTGGCACAGATCGCATCTCCCATCACTTCTGGCATTACCTCGCGCCCGAATACAGCGACCTGGCCCCCCGCCTCGACACGCGCATCTCCGCCAAATTGGGCGACTATTTCGACCTGCTGGATCAGCTTTTGGGCGCACTGGTGAAGAACGCCGGGCCCGACGCCCACATCATCATCCTCTCCGACCATGGATTCGGGCCCGCGGCCCGGCACTGGGTACATCTCAACAACTGGCTGTTGGAGCTCGATCTGCTGCGACTGCGCATGGGCAAGGCGGGCTGGATGCAGCGCCTCAAGCGGGGCGCGCCATGGCTCACCGACATAACCAAACGCATCCTCCCGCGCGAAGCACGGCAGGCCGTCAAACAGCACGGCAGCCTAGCCGACGCCATGGACTGGGAGAACACCCTGGCCTGGGCCATGCCACTCTACAACAATGTGGCCGGGATCTACCTCCATCACACAGATCACCAACCGCCAGGCCCGGTCAGCCCCGCGGCCGCGTCCAAGCTCATCGACTTCATCATCGAACAGGCCCAATCCCTGCGCATCCCCAGCGCGGACGTCCCCCTGTTCACCGACATCCAATTGGGCTGGGAAGTCTATCACGGGCCCCATGCCACGCGCTTCCCCGACATCGTGCTGACCATGGACCCCGACTACGCGGCCGTGCCCACCCTGGGCTCCACCCTCATCACCCCTATCCCGCCCGGCCAGATCTTGCGCAGCGGCGACCATCGGCCCGAGGGCATGTTCCTGGCCGCGGGCCCCGCCATCCGCCCCGGCAGGCTCCATCACTCCCCCCGCCTCATCGACCTCGCGCCCACCATCCTCCACCTGGCCGACCTGCCCATCCCCAAGAGCATGGATGGACGCGTCATCGAAGCCATCTTCCACGCCCGCTGGCTGGAAAGCCACCCGCCCCGACCCGGGCCCGACCTCGCCCCGCCCGAGCCCGCCTCCAGTCTCAGCCCCGACGAACAAAAAGCCATCGCCGACCGCCTCCGCGGCCTGGGCTACATGACCTGATGCTGGCGCGAGCGTGGTTGAAAATAAGATGGTAGAGCGCAGATGACATTGATGAGCGAATTGACGCAGAAAAAAGGATGAAAAAACAGGGTAGCAGGCGCCAAGTCGCAAGTGGCAAGTAGACTTGCACAGCCCCACCTGCCACTTGCCACCCTTTTCATCGATATCGACCGTCCCCCTACAGCATACTGCATACTGATCCCTCCCCATGCTCCTCATCCTCGGTCTCGACGGCGCGGACTGGCGCATCCTCGACCCCTGGCTGCGCGAAGGCCGTCTCCCCGCGCTGGCCGAACTCAAGGCCCGCAGCCGCTGGAGCGGCCTGCAATCCACCATCCGCCCCGAATCTTCGGTGGCCTGGTCCACCTTCGCCACGGGCGTGAATCCGGGCAAGCATGGCATCTTTGGCTTCGCGGCCCAACAGCCCGAGAGTTACGAGGTGCGCCTGAACACCGCGGCCTCGGTGCGGGCGACGCCTTTCTGGCGGCAGGTCGCGACCGCGGGTCAACGCCTGGCCCTGTTCAACGCGCCCATGACCTACCCACCCGCGCCCATGCCCGGCGCCGCGGTGGTCGCAGGCATGCTCACCCCCGACACCCGCAGCCCCTTCACCCAACCGCCCGACCTGCGGGAGCGGCTGCTGGCCGCGGTCCCCGATTATGTCATCAATGTGGAGCGCACGGGCATGGCGCTAGGCGAGTTCATCCGGGCGACGCGCCGGGCCATCCAGGCGAGGGGGCGAGCCGCGCGCTGGCTGCTGGCACAGGCCGACTGGGACGCGTTTGTGGCCGTGTTCACCGCCACCGACCGGTTGCAGCACTACACCCTCCACCTCCTCCATCCCGATCATCCCCGATATGACGCGGCCGTGGCCCGACGCCTGCTGCCCGAGCTCCTGGCCGCGTATCAGGCCCTGGATGAGGCCGTGGCCGGACTGGTGGGGGATGCTGGGGAGGAGGCCACGGTCATCCTCCTCTCCGACCACGGCTTCAGCCCCGTGGCCCGGGCCTTTTATGTAAATGTTTTTCTGGAGCGAGAGGGATGGCTGGTTTGGAAGCGTCGACCGGACGAGCGTTCGGGCCTGTGGCGACGCTTACGCCGCCATCCCTCGCTGCGACGGCTGAAGCGCGGTCTGCCCGGCCTGCGCGACATGCGCCGCCCCCCTCCCCCCGCGGCCTGGCTCCACGCCATCGACTGGACCCGCACCCGCGCAGTCTACAGCCCTGCGGGCGGGATTCGATTCAACATCCGGGACCGGGAGCCCCAGGGCATCGTCGAGCCCGCGGCGGTGGAGGACCTCATCGCCGAGCTCAGCGACCAGCTCCGGACCCTGTGCGATCCCCTCACCGGACACTCGCCCATCCAGCGCATCTTTCGCCGGGAGGCTCTGTATCACGGCCCATGGCTCCACCTCGCGCCCGATCTCATTCTCGAACCCCGCCGGGACGATCCTAACCCCGGTCAGAACACGCTCCTGCGCGCGGGATACGGGACCGAGCCTTTCGCAGACACCCGCGATCTGACAGGGAACCACGCGCTGCGGGGCATCCTGGCCGCGGCCGGACCCGGCATCCCCGCGGGGGAGGCCGCGGACGCCCGACTGATGGACCTGGCCCCTACCATCCTCCATCTCCTGGGCCTGCCCGCGGCCGAGAGCATGGATGGCCGGGCGTTGGACTTCGCTCCGGGCGAGGTGCAGCGGTGGGATGAAGCTCCCGCGACCGCGGCCGACGCGGGCCTCACCCCCGACGATCAGCGCCTCATCCAGGATCGCCTGCGGGGGCTGGGATATTTGGACGACTGAAGTCTGTTCCATGACTCTCCGCATCCTCGCCATCGCGCCCACCGCGTTCTACAATGACTATGGATGCCATGTGCGCATCCGGGGGCAATTGTTGGGGCTGCAGGCCCGAGGGCATGTCGTGCGGCTGGCGACCTACCCCGCGGGGCGAGACGTCGCCGGTCTGGACATCCGGCGGGCGCCGTGGGTAGGCGTGCGGGAGCTGGCCGTAGGGTCGTCACGCATCAAACTGCTGCTGGACGCGACGTTGGGGCCCGCGGCCCTGACTCAGGCCCTGCGCTTTCGCCCGCACATCATCCACGCCTATTTACATGAGGGCGCGCTCATCGGCTGGGCCCTGGCCCGATGGCTGGGAGCCCCGCTCACCTTCGACTATCAGGGCTCCCTCACCGCGGAGATGATCGCCCATCACTTTCTCCATCCCCGAAGCCCCTGGCGGGGGCCTCTGGAGCGGCTGGAGCACTGGCTGGACCGTCGCCCGCGAGCCATTCTCGCCTCCACCGAACACGCCCGCGCCGCGCTGACGGCCCACGGTGTGCCGCCCGTCCGCATCCACCTCCTGCCCGACGCGGTAAACCCAGACGTATTCCATCCCCAACTGCCCGATCCCGCATTGCAGTCCCGGCTCGGCCTCGACCCCGCGGTCCCCACCCTGGTCTATCTGGGGCTGCTGGCCCCTTACCAGGGCGTCGACCTGCTGCTCCAGGCCCTGGACCGGGTGACGCGTCCCTGGCAGGCCCTGATCATGGGTTTCCCTCATGAGGATCGCTATCGAGCCCTGGCTCGCGCGTTGGGCATCGGCCCGCGCGTGCGCTTCACCGGCGCCATCCCGTATGGGGAAGCGCCTCGCTATCTCGCCCTGGGCGACCTGGCTCTCGCGCCCAAGTTGGCCACCAGCGAGGGCAGCGGCAAGCTCCTCCCCTACATGAGCATGGCCCTGCCCATCGTCGCCACGGACACGCCCGCGCATCGCCAATATCTGGGCACATGGGGCCTCTACGCCGCGACCGAGCCGGACGCGTTGGCCCGGACCTTGGCGGATGCGCTGGCGCGGCTGGACCATCTGCAACCTGTGGGCGAGGCCTTACGGGCGCGCGTCCTGACCCGCTACACCTGGGATCACACAGCCCGGCAGATGGAGCGCATCTTCCGCGCTGTGCTATAATCTCGGTAATGATCAAGGTCCATTGCAGCTGATAACGCGCCCGGCTTCATGCCACGAAAACGCGCAAAACCACGTTGGCGCCTTTGGCTGTTTGCAGGTGGCAGGTCGCAAGTTCTTTCCGCAAAATCACCTGCAAACCTGGTACTTGCCACTTGCCACCAGTTTCATCGGTATCGGCACGGGCTCGCCCGTTAGACTGTTCACTGATTACTGCTCACCGTCGTGTCCCCGCCTCGATCCTCCCTACGCGCCCATCATCGCCTCTGGCTGAGCCTGATCCTCTTGGGGCATTTGCTGTTGGCCCTGGCGTACAGCGTGATCATCCCGCCGTGGGAGGCGCATGACGAGTGGGCGCACTATCGCTACGCGGCCTATATCGCGGAGACAGGCCGACTTCCCCATCCGGGCGAGCGTCTCACCACCGAATTCGAGTTCGACGAGGCCAGCCAACCCCCTCTCTACTACCTGTTGGCCGCGGCGCCCATGGTGGGTGTGGATACGGAGGACGGCTACGCGCCGAAGGTGAATCCCTATGTGAGCGGGGAGACTGCGCAGACGGGCGTGAACATGGCGGTGCACGACCCCGAGGTCGAGGCGTTCCCCTGGCGGGGGACCATCTTGGCTCTGCATCTCGGGCGTTTCATCTCCATCCTCGTCAGCCTGCTGGCCCTGCTGGTCGCGTATCGGCTGGTGCGCTTCCTCACCCCCGACCGGCCCGAGATCGCGCTGCTGGCGACGGCTTTTCAGGCCGTCGCGCCCCAATTCCTCTTCCTCAGCGCGGTCATGACCAACGATATCCTGGTCATCCTCCTCTCCCCGCTGCTGATCTATCTCTCGCTGCGGCTCATCGAGGAGGGCCCGCGACCGCGGCTGACCCTGGTCGCGGGGCTGGTCGCGGGCCTGGCTTTGCTCACCAAATACCTGGCCCTGGCCATCGCGCCCCTGGCTTTGGCCGCGTTTCTGTGGGGCGCGTGGCGGCAGCGCCGTCGTCCGGGCGTGGCGAGGCAGTTGCTCGTCAGCGGACTCCTCTTCCTGGGGATGCTGACGCTGACCGGGGGCGCGCTGATCAGACGCAATCTGCAAACCACGGGCGTGTGGATTCCTCGCGACCCGGTGTCGCAGCAATCGCTCATCGCGGGGTTGGAGCAGGGGAGCCTGGATATTAACTGGACGCTCCTGCCCGACGCCTTGCGCAACGGCTTCGTGACCTATTGGGCCTCCTTTGGTTGGGGCAATGTGGCTCCCGCGGCCTGGGTGTTCGATGTGTGGCTGGTCATCAGTATGGTGGGCGTCGCCGGGGTTGGCCTCTGGCTCGCGCGGGAGAAGGAGGCCCGCAGCCGTCGTCTCACGTCGTTCCTGGCGATTTTCCTGTTCGCGGCGGTGAGCTTTCCCCTGCTGCGGGAACTGATGCACGATAGCCCCTTCCTGCGCGGGCGCTACATGCTGGCGACGCTGCCCGTGGCCGCGTGGGTCATCGTCCAGGGTTGGGCGACCATTTTCGCCCGGGCCTGGCGATGGCTGCGCTGGGCCCTGCTGGCCTGGCCCCTGGGCCTGAGCCTCATCCTGCCCTTGACGCTGATCCTCCCGGCCTACGCCCCACCCCCGCGCCTCGCCCATCTCCCCGCGGAGGAGGACGCGTATCCCATCCAGGCCCGCTTCGGCGATGCAGCCATCCTCCAGGGCGCCCGCATCTGGCCGGAGGATGAGGCGCGTGTGGGCCAGGGCGTGGTCGTCAATCTGTACTGGGAGGTCCTCGGTCGCACGGAACAGCCTTATGCCCTCAGTATTCAGATCATAGGCGCGGGCGGTCAGCCCTACGCATCCCTGCTCACGTATCCGGGCCGGGGCAACGCGGCCACGACAGTGTGGGAGCCCGGCGCGATGTTCGAGGATGCGTACTGGCTGGTGATTCAGCCCGAGCTGCCCCTGCCCGCCTCGGCCCGGGTCCTGGTCAATCTCTTCAACCCCGAAGCCGAGTCCGCGTACCTGCCCGTGTTCGACAGCCAAGGGCGTTTCGTGGGCGAAGGTGTGCACTTCGGCTCATTGCGCCTCAGCCCCCACGATGCCTTGCCTCAGCCGGACGTCAGTTCCGCGGCGCTGGCCCGTTTTGGCGACGCGTTGCAGCTTACAGGCCTGCGCGTTGAGGAAGGCCCCCAACCAGCGGGCGGTATCTTCCCTGTATGGCTGGCGTGGCAGGCGCTAGGTCCCGCACCGGAGGATCTGCTCCTCTCCCTACAACTGCTGGACGAGGAAGGCGCATGGGTCGCGGGCGTGGACGGCCCGGTCAGCGAGATTTTGCTGCCGCCCCACTGGCGCGCGGGCGATGCGTTGGACGCGACCCGCTGGTTCCCCCTGCCGCCCGACCTGGCTCCGGGCCGGTATCGGCTCATGGCCGCGCTCTACCGCTCGGGCGACCTCTCCCGCCTGCCCGCGTACGACGGGCAGGGCGCGCCCCTCCCCAACAGCCTCTATCCCCTGGCCGAGATCGAAATCATCGGGCAGTGAAGTGGAAAGGGAGATCGGGCGACTTACCCCCGAAAAAACACTCCCTCACCCCTCCGGCTCAGGAGGGAGCTGGTTCGATTTGAAGTACTCCAGGCGGGTGGTCTCACAGTCGGGCGTGGCGAGCTGGCCCGTCTCCGCACAAATCTCGATTTGCACCACGTCGGAGGGACGCTGAAACTGCTGCACGGGTAGATCTTCATGTGCGGCCATCATAAATGCCCGCCAGATGGGCGCGGCCGAACTCACGCCGCTGACGCCCTTCATGGGCGCGTTGTCGGTGTTGCCCACCCATACGCCCGCCACGATCTGGGGCGTGTAGCCGATGGTCCAGCCATCACGCACGTCGTTGGTGGTGCCCGTCTTGGCCGCGACAGGCCGATCGGGCAGCTCCAGCCAGCGGGAGGCCCGTCCAAAGGCAGGACGGCGGGCCGCCCCATCGCTGAGGATGGAGGTGATGAGAAAGGCGTGGGCAGGTTCGATGGCCTGGACTTGATAGGGCTGGCTGGCGTCGGCCAACAGATCGCCATCCTGGGTCTCCACCCGCAGGATGAGATGGGGCTCCAGACGCCGGCCGCCATTGGCAAAGGCAGCGAACGCATTGGTCATCTCCAGCAGGCTGACCTCGCCGCTGCCCAAGGCCAGGGAAAGGCCGTAATCCTCCCGAGTGAGGGTGCTGATCCCCAACCGCTGGGCCAGGTCCTTGAGCGCGGGGATGCCCGCGTGCTGGAGGGCCTTCACCGCAGGGATATTGTAACTGTTGGCCAGGGCGGAGCGCACGCTGACCGGGCCGTGGAATTTGCCATCATAATTGCGGGGCACATAGGGCGGACGGCCCGGCCCGTCGGGGAACTCGGTGCGCTCATCCATGATGATGGTGGCGGGCGTCCAGTAGTCCTCGGGCATCTCGAAGGTGGCGAGGTAGTCCAGCGGCTTGATCACACTGCCCGTCTGCCGGGGGACGACGGCCATGTTCACCTGACCGTCGATGGCCTCATTGTTGTAATCCGCGGAGCCCACCAGGGCCAGCACCTCGCCCGCGTTCGGGTCCAGCGCCACCAGGGCCGCGTTGCCCGCGCGGGCCTGGCGCTTCGCCAGATTCTGAATCCCCTCCCGCACGGCCTGCTCCGCGGCCTCCTGCAGACGAGGATCGAGGGTGGTGTAGACCCGCAGCCCGCCCATGGTCACAACCTCGGGCCCGTAGGTGGCCTCCAGCTCCTGCCGCACCATGAGCACGAAGTGAGGATAGCGAAAGTTGGCCTTGGGCTGGGCCAGGACGTCCTCGGGCGCTTGGTCAGCGAAGGCCATCCAAGCGCGGTGAGCCTCGGCCGGGGTAATGAACCCATGCTCCACCATGAGGCGCAGCACGTCGGCCTGGCGGTTGCGCACGGCGTTCCAATGGGTGTAGGGGTCGTAGTCGCCCGGGCGTTGGGGGATGCCCGCCAGCAGGGAGGCTTCAGCCAGGGTGAGGTCGCTGGCCGGTTTGCCGAAGTAGGTCTGAGCCGCGGTCTCGATGCCGTAGGCCAGGTTGCCGTAGAAGATATGGTTGAGATAGATTTCGAGGATGGTGTCTTTGGGATAGCGCCGATTGATCTCAATGGCCAACACCGCCTCTTTGATCTTTCTCTCCAGGGTGCGCTCGCTGGAGAGGTAGGTGAGCTTCACCAATTGCTGGACAATGCTGCTCCCGCCCGGCTGAACAGCATCCTGACGGAGGATGTAGTAGATGGCGCGGGCGATGCCCACCGGGTCCACGCCGGGATGGCGGTAGAAGTTGGGGTCCTCCACGGCCAGGGTGGCGTTGATCAGATGAGGGCTGATATCGGCCAGGGGGACCAGAGTGCGCCGCCCCGCGTCCGCGGGGAAGACCTCGTAGATGACGTTGCTCTCCCGGTCGTAGATGGTGGTGGTCTTGAAGGTGTTGGCCCGGTCCACCAGCTCATCGGGCGGGGGCAGGATGGCCGCGATGCGCACATAGCCCACCGCGATCGCACCCAAGACCAGCAGCGCGCTCGCGCCCAAGATCAGGATGAGGATCAGGAGCGGGCGCAGGGGATGGGAAGAAGAGGCGTCGGACATAAGTAAAGAGAGGTTATCGGCAATCGATGGCCAGAAACCCGTAAGTCAGCAGGAGGTCCTAGCTATCAAGAAGCAGGGGCGGGTGGACACGCGTTGCCTTTTCTTTTCCATGGACAGGGTGATGGGCTTCGCGTCGCGAATCAAGGGGATGGATCGTCAATGGGGACAGGGTTGATATCGCACGCGGCCCGAAAGCCATGCATCCTTCGCCCGTTCGACAGCCTGGGCCAGGTCCGGATCCCGGACCTCCAGCGCCAGCGCCCGGAAATCCTCCTCATCCAGCAGGAGGGGCTGACCCCGCGCGGGCAGCCAGATGTCCAGGGCCAGGTCGAACCAGGCCAGCCGTCGAGCGTCGGGATCGAAGCGGATGGGGCGGGTGAAGTTGATGTAATGGCCCTTGATGGCGCCGTCAGAGAGCTGGCGGCAGAGCTGGGCCCGCGCGTCCTCTCCCGCCCGAAACAGGAACTCGCCCCAATCGCGGTGGAGGATCTGGCGACCATCGTACAGGGTGAAAATGCTGTAGGGCCGCTGGCGATAGTAGACCTCCAGCAGGAGGTCGCCCTGGGCGAAGGTGACGTAGGGCGTGGTCAGGTCGGGCGTGCGCCAGCGGGCGAGGATGAGGATGGGATCGCGGTCATGCACCAGCCATCCCGGATAGGAGACGACCAGTTGGCCGTTCTCGTTCCACTTTTCGAGGGTGATGAGGTCGCCGGGCGCGGGCATGGTGGGCGATCGCGCGGTCCTCTGGTCGCTCGGTCCTCTGGTCATGAAAGGACGATGGACGGAAGAGGATGATGGCTATGAATGCAGGCCACCGTTTATTTTCAAAGCAAAAACTCGTCGAGAACCGCGAAGAGGGCGGTCATGTCCTCCGGGCCCAATTCGCCCATGTGCGCGATGCGGAAGGTCTGGTTCTTGAGGCTGCCGTAGCCGTTGCCGATGACCATGTTCCGCTCGCGGGCAAAGGCGATCATGGCGGGGACGTCGATCTCGCGGGTGTTGCGCACGCAGGTGACGGTGCGGGATTCGTAGCCGGGCGCGGGGAACAGCTCGAAACCGTGCTTCCTGGCCCAGGCGTGGGTCATCTCCATGCAGGTTTCATGCCTCGCCCAACGGTTCTCCAGGCCCTCGGCCAGAATGCGGTCGAGCTGGACGTCCAGCGCGTAGAGGAGGCTGATGGCGGGGGTGGCGGGCGTGGTCTTGCCCGCGGCCAGGTACTTCTCCAGCGTCAGGAGGTCGAAATACCAGCCCCGGTGGGGGACTTCCTTGGCCCGGGCCAGCATCCGGTCGGAGACCGCGGCGAAGGCGAGGCCGGGCGGCAGCGCGAAGGCCTTCTGGCTGGAAGTGAGCAGCATGTCCAGCCTCCATTCGTCGAAGGGGATGGGCACGCCCGAGGCCGAGGAGACCGCGTCCACCAGGATGAGGACGTCGGGGTATTTCTCGCGCACCAGGCGGGCGATGGCTTCGATATCGCTCATGACCCCGGTGCTGGTCTCGTTGTGGACGATGGTGACCGCGTCGAAGCCGCCTGCGTCCAGGGCCGCATCCACATCCTCCGGGCGGATGGGCTGGCCCCAGGCGATGTCCACCCGCACCGCGTCCTTACCATTGCTAACTGAAACCTGATGCCAACGATCGGCAAACGCGCCCGCGACCATGTTGAGGACCTTGTGCCCCGAGCGCACCGCATTGCGCACTGCGGTCTCTTGCAAGCCTGTGCCCGAGGACGCGGTGATGTAAACGTGCTGATTGGTGAGGAGGACTTGTTTGAGCCGAGGCAGGATGTGATAGAACAGATCCGCGAAATCCTGACTGCGATGTCCGACCATGGGCCGGGTTTGCGCTGCCAACACCTCGGGGGCGACTTCGGTGGGGCCAGGGATGAAAAGTTTGGGGTGAGTCATGAGTTGTCTCCAGAAAAAATGAAGAAACGCTACATTTTAAAGATATT
>DUEQ01000350.1 GCA_011192085.1 Caldilineae bacterium | reverse complement strand
CACCTCGGGGGGCACGCCTCCGGTGTTCAGGTTGCCGGTATTTCGGTAGCCGCCATCTTCGTCCCTTTCCCAGACATTGCCAAGGTCGTAGCGCTGGAGGATGGACTCGTCAGAGACGGGATCCTGGGTCGAGAACCAAGGGTTGAGCAGAACCACATCCATGCTTTCCAGCGGCATAGCGGTACGGCCCGCTTCAAGGCCATCGAGGTCGCCGTCGGGAAAGGTACGGGCGTCCAGCCTGAAAATGCGCCCCGGGTGTCCGGTCGTGAAAAGCAAGTTCATGCGACTCGCCACCACCAAGAACGGGTCGATGTCGCAGCCCAGGGCTTTGGAAGCCGCCCATTCTCCTGTGCGTTGCTGTGCTTCAAGCAATTGCTCTGCGGTTGCCTCCTCGGGACTGGTGCCCATTTCCGCAAGAAAACCTTTGAAGATGTGTGTTGCGGCCATGGCCAGGAAGGTGCCGGTTCCGCTGGAGCAGTCGAGCAGTCGTTCGGTTGGCTTTGGATCGAGCATCCGCACAGCCATTTCAGCGACATTAAGCGGTGTGGGGTAACGTCCTTCACGCCCGTCCATCACACTGCGGGCAATGGCGCGGAAAGCCCCGGTCCGATAACGGGGCTGGGTTTCGCTCAAGCTGTATCGCGCCAGTTCGGTTACGACGCGGGCGGTTTCGTGAGGCTCCAGGGTCAGATCCCAACCGCGAGTCAGAAGGTTGGGCCGCCATGCTTTTGCATCACGAATAGTGTCGTTGATGCGCTGCTGGATAGCCTGTTGGCCTCTTTCGGTGAAAGGCTCATCCCCACGAATCCAAAATCGACGTTCCGTGGCAGGCCGGGTCTCGTCGTAAATCTTGGCGAGCATCAGCACCGCCAACTGCTTGAAGGAATCTTTATGGTCGAGCCCGAGGTTGCGATTCAGATACTGGCGGCAGCGCAGCAGGGCATCTTCAAGGTCCTCTGCCTCGGCGCTGACCTGAATCACACCGCCGGTACGGTCGAGATTGGTCGTACGCTCGCCCGGCACCGGCCAGACGCCCAGTGGTTTGGCACGCACCTCAAAGCGAGTGCGCTCCACCTGGAAGAGAAACTCTTCCTGGCCGTTGGTCCACATGCCCAGCGTCACAGCTGGAAGCAGTTCCAT
>DUEQ01000035.1 GCA_011192085.1 Caldilineae bacterium | reverse complement strand
ATCGATCTCTATTATGAGCTCAGCCAGAAGACCGATCACATCATATCCATCCACACTTCGCGTAAATTGAACAAGGTGGTGGATGTGGCTCACGCCGCGGCCAGCACCCTGCGCAGCCACACCCGCATCACCGTCATCGACAGCGAGACTCTGAGCCGGGGCCTGGGCATGATCGTGTTGCGGGCGGCGGAGATGGCCCAGGCCGGAGAGAGCGCCCAGACCATCGGACGTGAGATCCGAGGGATGATCCCCGCGATCTTCCTGGCCTTCCTCACCAGCGACCTCCATTATCTGGAGGGGGAGGGGCGGCTGCGCAAATCGCAGGCGTTCCTGGGGGCGATATTGGGCATCCGGGCGTTGGTGGAGACGCGGGACGGCGATCTCCTGGTCATGGACAAGGCCCGAGATTCCCTGGACGCGGTGGAGAAGCTGTATGAGTACATCAGCGAATTCGCCTATCTGGAGGAGATGGCCCTGTTGCAGCATAACAATGTGCAGATCGCGACCGCGTTGATGGAGCGCCTGCGGGAGAAGTTCCCCCATGTGCCCATCTTTACCGATGTGCCCGACGCCACCCTGTCCACTTTTCTGGGCTCCAACGTGCTGGGCGTCATCGTGCGCGAAGCCTATTGAGCGTCGCAGACGCCCCGCAAAGCGGTATGTTGGTTCAAGATAGGCGTCTTCGGGACGCCGACAGCTTACTGACTTCATGAGCCTCTCCCTCTATTCCGAATATCGTCAGCAGCAACTGGAGGCGTTGCTGGAGATCACCCGCATTTTCGCCTCCAGCCCCGATCTCTCCACCCTGCTGCGCACGATTCTCGGCTACGCCGCGGAGCTGGTGCGCGCGGATTTCGGCTACATCGCCTTGACGACGCGCGCGGGCTCCCTGCGCATCACCACAGGCTACCGTCTCCCCACTGCGGTGTTCGAGCGCTTATCGCCTTATCTGGCCCAACAGCGCCCGGTGGCCGAGTTCTGGTCGGAGGAGGAGCTGCGGCGTCAATTGGCGCTGGTGAATGACGTGGCGGACGCGCCCCTGGAGCAGGTCATCGCCCTGCCCCTGGTGCTGGAGGATGAGGATGTGGTAGGGGGCATTTTCCTGTTTCGGTCGGGCACAATGGCGTTCACGCCTGGCGACCGCATGTTGCTGCGGGATTTCGCGGATCAGGCCGCGGTGGCGGTGCGCAACGCCCGCCAAGTGGAGCAGCTTCGTACGGAGAAGGCCCGAGTTGAGGCCATCATTGAAAACAACCCCAACGGCATCATGATCCTCGATCCCGCCATGCGGGTGGAGATCATCAATCGGGCCCTGTCCAGGCTGTTGGGCGTATCGTCGGAGGAGGCGCGAGGCAGGCATTGCGCGGATGTGCTCAAGTTGGAGAACGTCACCGGCGAGCATCTCTGTCTCGCCCGGGGCGCGCCGCCCCCTCCCACCCGCCAGGTCATCTACGGCGAAGGGGATATCGTCCGGCCTGGGCGCAAGCGCGTCACGGTGGGAGTCAGCTACGCGCCTCTGTTCGGCGGCGATGGCAATCTCGTGAATATCATCATCACCTTTGTGGATATCACCCGCTATCGCGAGGCCGAGGAGCTGAAATCCACCTTCATCTCGGTCATCTCCCACGAACTCAAGACCCCAGTCAGCATCATCAAAGGGTATGCGGGCACCCTGGCCCGCGACGATGTAGAGCTCGACCCCGCATTCGTTCGAGAGAGCAGCCAGATCATCGTGGAGGAGGTGGATCGCCTGACCGAGCTCATCGACAATCTGCTGGATGCATCCCGCATTCAGGCGGGCGCGCTTTCGTTGCGTCTGGAGCCCGTGGACCTCGCGGCCATTGCGCGCAAGTCCGTGGAACGCTTCCAATCGCAAGGGGCGAAGCGTCATTTCATCCTGGCATTCCCCGATGATTTGCCCCTGGTGAAGGCGGATGAGCGGCGTTTACGTCAGGTGTTCGATAATCTCATCAGCAATGCGGTGAAGTATTCGCCCCAGGGGGGAGCGATCGTGGTGGGCGCGCGCAGGGAGGAGGATCGGGTGCAAGTCTATGTTCGGGATGAGGGGGTGGGCATCCCTGAGGAGGAGCTGGAGGCCATCTTCGATCCCTTCTATCGGGTGGATTCCAGTCTGCGGCGCAAGGCCCAGGGCGCGGGCCTGGGGCTGTTTCTGGTGAAAGCCATCGTTCGGGCCATGGGGGGCGACATCTGGGTGGAGAGCGAGGTGGGGAATGGGGCCACCTTCTACTTCACCCTCCCCATAGCATGAAGCTTACAGGCCGATGTAACGGGCGTAGAGGCTTTTGGCCAGGCCGGGGTCTTCGACGCCCTTGATGATGGCCCGGCCATCAGGGAAGAGGGCGATCTCGTAGCCGTCGATGTGCGCCCGCAAGAGATACGCATTCACCTCCACGCGGCCCAACGGTTCCAGGCGTTTGGCTATCTCGGGCAGGGAGACGCGGGCGCCGGGGTTGTTGATCTGGACCGCGTCACGCCCGCACAGCACCGCCGTGCGACTCCCCGCCTCCGCATTCAGAAAACGTCGCTCCCCCTTGCCGCAGGCCGGACAATCGGGGTTGCGTCCGGCGATCCCGAACTGCTCGAACGCGTTGTCCCACAGATCCACGGTGATCATGCCCCGATTGATCTCGCCCTGACCGGTCAGGAGTTTGATGGCCTCGGCCGCGCTGATGGAAGCCATCAGGGAGACAATGGGGCCGATGACGCCCGCGGTGTCGCAGGTGGGCCCCCCTGTGGGCGGTTCCGGGCCCATGATGCATTGCAGACAGGGCGTGGCCTCCCTCCCCACTTTCTCCGCCGCGGCGTCGGGGATGAGGGTCGTCGTCATGCCGTAGGACGCGACCACGCCCGTGTAAACCCACGGAATGTCGAGCTCCAGGGCTGCGTCGTTGATGAGGTACCGAGTCTCGAAGTTGTCTGTGCCATCGAGAATGAGGTCCACATCCTGCACCAGGGCGAGCGCGTTGCCTGGGTTAAAGTCGACGACCTGAGGATCGAGGTCGATATCGCTGTTGATGGCGCGCAGACGACGGGCCGCGGCCACGGCCTTGGGCGCGCCCTCGGCCACGTCGCGTTCGTCGTAGAGCATCTGGCGGTGGAGGTTGTTCATCTCCACGAAGTCCCGATCGATGAGGCGGAGGAAGCCCACGCCTGCGCGGGCCAGGAGATTGGCCAGAGAGGAGCCGGTGGCCCCGCAGCCCACGATGGCGACGCGGCTGCGCATCAACTTACGTTGACCATCGACGCCAAGGCCGCTGAAGATGATCTGGCGCTGGTATCGGGCGAGTTGGTCGTTGAGCTGGAGGTGGGGCATGGTGACTATCCCGTTGCTTCGAAAATCGTTTTGGCGACGTTTGCGTAAAGATATCGGCGGAGTGAAAAGGGGGCGTTGCGAAGGGGCGCCCAGTGGACCGCGACTTGAATTATATCATGGAGCGCGATTTCCGCGGGGATGCTGCGCGAGGGCGCTACAAAAATCCACCGTCCAGTTACGCCCTCTATGACAATTCAGGTATAATGGAATGATGAATTCGTATACCTGCTCCCGTTGCGGATCCAAGATACCTGAAGGGCATGCCATCTGCCCGACCTGCGGCGCGCCCGCGCCCAGGACCGGCCGCTATGTGCGGTGCAGCCATTGCAAGCGCCGTTCGCCCGCAGGCCTCACCCTCTGTCCTCATTGCGGACGCGAATTGAAGCCCTGGCGGGCGGACAGGTGGGTGGCTGGATTCAGCATCGTCGTCCTGTTGGGCCTGTGGCTCTTCTTGGGGGAGGGCGTTCACACCCTAGCCCGCACCGGTCATGCGCTGACCTCTCTGCTTCCCCCGCGAATCACGCCTGTGACCGAAGTGGCGAGCCATCCGCCCACGGCCGCGTCTACGGCCACGGCCATCCCCGCCGCGAGGGCCACGCCCACGGCCACGCTCGCGTCCGTCGCCTCCCCCGCTCCCACCCCTTCGCCCGCGGCGACAGAGACTCCAGCCCAGGCCGCGCCCACGCCCACCGCCACAGCCACGCCCGCGGCCTCGCCCTCCCCCTCGCCCACCGCGACCGACACGCCCGAACCCACCGAAACCCCCACGCCGACAGTCACCATCACCCCGACCGCGACGCCTGAACCCGACGTGTATGTGGTCAAGGCGGGCGACACCCTGAGCACCATTGCTCAGAAGGTGGATCGCACCGTGGCCGCACTGGCCGCTTATAACAAAATCAACGATCCGACCACGATTCAGGTGGGTCAAAAGCTGAAAATCCCTCCGAGGGATTACGTTCCTCCCACGCCCACGCCCAAACGGCCTACCAAAACGCCCACGCCGACGCCCTCCCCCACCCCCAGCATCACCCTGCCCGCGCCCCAGCTCATCAATCCGGGGGAGAACGCCGCGTTCAATGGCGAAAACGCGCTCATCGAGCTGATCTGGCAGCCTTTGCCCCTGCCGGACGGAGCGGACTATGTCGTGCACATCGGCGTGCAAACCGGCCCCGGCCCGGAGGACATCGATTGGCGGCTGGCGGAGCCGGTCGGCGCGAAGACCAGTTTCTATGCGCCCGCCTGGCTCTTCGGGCAGGCGCCTCAGCAATTCGGTCGGGCCTACCTGTGGTATGTGCAGGCCGCCTACGTGATCCGCAACGGCGAACAGATGCAGATCATTCCCATTTCACAGCCGAGCGAGATGCGAAAGTTTTTCTGGAATTGAGATGACACGCGATCTGAGCAAAGTATTGGTCACCCTGGGCGATGAAGTCAAGCCCATCAGCTACCAGCTTCTGCGCAACCTGTCGGAATTGAACCCGCCGGAGCTGGCGCAGTTCCGCGTGGCCTGGGAGCGCTACTCCGCGGCCCGGCGCCTGGCCCTGATGCAGGCGTTGGTGACCATGGCTGAAGAGCACGCCCGGTTCAATTACAACGCCATCTTCGCCTGGGCTTTGGATGACGCAGACGCTCGGGTGCGGGTGCTGGCCATGGAGGGCCTGTGGGAAGACAAGAATTTGGCCCATCTACCCCGCTTCCTTCATTTTCTGGTGCATGATGAGGATGTGGACGTCCGCGCGGCCGCGGCCATCGCGGTGGGGCGCTATCTCTATTGGGCCGAGACCAATGAGATCCCGGGACGCTACGCGACGGAGACCGCGGATGCCCTTTGGGAGGTCTATCATGATCCTCTGGAACATGTGCACGTGCGGCGGCGGGCCCTGGAGGGCCTGGGGAGCTCCAGCCATCCGGGCGTTCCACGCCTGATCGAAAGCGCGCAGTACGATGAAGACCTCTTTATGCGTAGCAGCGCGCTCTACGCGATGGGGCGCAGCGCCGATGTGCGTTGGATACCCTATCTTCTGCCCCATCTGGAGAGCGAAGCGCCAGCTCTGCGCATGGAGGCGGCCCGGGCTCTAGGCGAGCTGGAGGCCAAGGCCGCGGTCAATCCGATGATCCGCATGTTGGACGAGGAGGCCGACATGGAGGTGCGCATCGCCATCCTCGAAGCCCTGGGGCAGATCGGGGGCGACAAAGCCCGCCAAGCCCTGGAACTGGCAGCGGAATCGGAGAGCGAGGCCGAGGCAGAGGCCGCGGAGCTGGCCCTGGAGCAGCTTTACGCCGGGATTAACAACATCTACGAGCTCATTGACGATGTGTTGGGCGTGAGCGAAGAAGAGTCGTTCGATGAGGACGATCTGTGGGGGGATGATTTCTACGAGGACCCGCTGGAAGTGGAGATCCGGCGATTGCTGGACGATGAGGGTGCGTATTGATCATGTCGGGCGAGGCGTTGCGGTCGTTGGGCGATATCCTGTTTCAGGTGCTGGCCCCCATTGTGATCCTGGTGGCCGCGGGCTTTACCCTTCAGCGCCGCCTGAACCTGGACGTGAAATCCATCAACCGCGTCGTTTACTTCGTCCTCTCCCCTTCGCTGGTCTATTCCACCATCCTCACCCTCACCTTCGATCCCCTCACCACGGGACGCAGCGTGCTCTTCGCCAGCGCTCACATGCTGACCATGGGCGTCCTGGCCTATCTTCTGGCGAGACGATGGCGCTATGAGGGCGGCCTCGCCAGCGCCTTCATCATCGCCGCCATCCTGATGAACAACGGCAACTACGGGCTGCCCCTCAACCTCTTCGCCTTTGGCGAAATCGGCTTCGGCTACGCTCTGGCGCTCTTCATGTTCAATGCCATGGTGGGAGGCGCGATCAGCATCTTTCTGGCCATCCGAGGCAAATCCAACAGGTTGGTCGCGCTGCGCCGCACCCTGGTGCAGCCCATCGTCATCGCCATGTTCCTGGGCCTGTTCAGCCGCTTCACCCACATCGCGCCCACGGGGTCGCTGATGGACATGGTGGACATGGCGGGCCAGGCCGCGATCCCGGTCTTCCTGCTGGTGTTGGGCATGTCCCTGGCTCAAACCGATGTGCGGGCGAACCTATCGCCCGTGCTGCGCCTGACGGGGGTGCGCATGCTCGTCAGCCCCGCCGTGGCCCTGGGACTGGCTGCATTGGTGGGGTTGTCGGGCGTGGCCTTTTCCGTCGCGGTCATGCAGGCGTCCATGCCTTCGGCTGTGAACGCCATCGTCATCACCAACGAATTCGACGCCGCGCCCGATTTCACAGCGGGTGCGGTGCTGATGACCACCCTGACCAGCCTCATCACCCTGCCAGCGCTGCTGTTCTTCTTGCGATAACGGGAGCGAGGGGCGTTGGCGAAGGCGTGAATGGCCGTTGGCTCTGCCAACATTCAATAAAGAAAGCGCCGGTCATCGACCGACGCTTCACGGTGGTGCCCCCGCTCCGACTCGAACGGAGACGCCCGGATGGGCACAGGCCCTCAACCTGCCGCGTATGCCAATTCCGCCACGGGGGCTCACCAACACCAATTATACGAATGCAGTCCTTACTTGTCAACATTTGCTCCGATCCTTTACAATGGCGTTTTGATGGTCCTCATCGTCTTGCTTGCCTCGCAACCACACCGAGGGGCGCATTGACTGGAAGATCAGATGAACATTGACGCGACCCTGTTCGTGGCGTGGTGTTT
>DUEQ01000349.1 GCA_011192085.1 Caldilineae bacterium | reverse complement strand
CAATTTTTTTGTGCGTCGTTGCACAGCTCGCGGAGAAATGAGTTGATAGGGTACATCTTACACAAAGTTGGGGGAAATGACTATTTGCGAGGGGGATCTGAGCGACTTGGGCAGAGGAGCGCCGGGCGTCATCCGCGCGCCGCCAGCGCATCCCAAGTTGCGAAGATGTGGATGACGCGTTGCTTTGGCCCTCACGAGCCGCTGCAGTTGCTCCCATGTTGCAACGCGCCCTTACTCCTCCCCAGCTTTGTACTGATAGGTGAACTCATCATGCCCGGTGATGGCCCGGATCAGCGCGTCTGCGTCGGGATTCCGCGGATTGACCCAATAGACGTGCAGGTCCTCCGGCCCCTTGCGCTCCACCACCGCGGCCAACACAAACCCTCGGGCTTCCGCGTAGTCCCGCAACAGCGTTACCATATCGGCCCAGCGGGGCGGATGCGGATTCTTCACCTGGTGATACATGATGATATCGGGATGTTGCTCGTCCAGATAGTCGAAATCGAGGCCGTGATGAGCCACATGCTCATCGTTCAGGCCAAAGGGATCGATGGCCCGCCAGCGCGAGAAATAGGGAATCCAGCCCGCTTCGGTGGCGACGAGCGTGTAGCCCTTCTGCGCGAAGGGGGCCAGGGCCCCGCCAACGGCCTTGCGGTCATCGAAGACGGTGGGGTAGAAGCTGTTGGCCAGCCGAAACGCGGCCTGCGCATTGAACACAACCAGGGCTAGGGCGACCGCCGTCGCGGCGAGGGCGAACTGCTGCGTCCGCATATCCTCGAAACGCCCCTCCAGAAATTGCATTCCGGCCAGTGCAGCCGCCAACCCCACCATCAGCGCCATCCGCTCCAGGGCCACAAAGGGTGCGAACAGGATGAACCCCACGGCTGTGAGAGTCGCGACGTACAGCGCCAGATTGCGTCGATTGAGCGCAGGGGGCTGTCCGCGGGGGAGCAATGGGGCCAGGGCCATGGCCGCGGCCAGCAGGAAGATGGGATAGACGGGATATTGGAAGCGCTTGCCCAGGTTCTGAAGCTGGTCGATGAGGAGATAGCTCCAGGGGAAGATGAACGCGGGGGCGAGGATGATCAGTTTGTTGACGGCATCTCGCGGGGGAAGGCGATACAGCCCGATGCCGATGAGCATCAGCAGGGGGGCCATGAACCGGAACAGGGCGTAGATCTCGGGGAAATAGCGCATATGCAGCCACTCTCCGGCATTTTTGACATAAAATGTATTGGGCAGCACATAGCCGAAGTACTGCCAGCGCCAGAGGAAGTAGATGGCGCCGGGGATGAGGAGCAGGGCCAGGGTGGCGAGCGCCAACTGCCGTCGCCCGCGACCATCCATCAGAATGAAGGCCGCGATCAGGGTAAGGCCCGCGAAGAGGACGCCTTCGGGCCGGGTCAGGCCCAGGATCAGCCCGGTCAGGGGCAGGAGCATGAGCGACCATGGGCGCGCCCATGGCTGGCGGCCCGGATACGCCGCCAGATGGACCAGGACGGTCATGAGGAACATAAGCAAGGTGAACAGAGGCGTGGCGAATCCCGCCCGGATGTGGTAGCTGAGGGGGCCGACGGCAAAGGCCAGGGTGGCGAACAGTGCGGGCAGCAAACGCCTTCCGCTGAATGCGAAAGCGGCCAGGGCCATGGCCAGCACGGCCAGCAATCCCACCATCAGGTTCAGCCTCTGGGCGGCATCCTCGATGGAGAGGCCCATCATCCGATTGGTCGCGGCTAGCAGCACCGTCCACAGGAACTCCGTCCCCCCTTCCACCGGGTCCTCCCCCACATTCCACACGATGCCATGCCCTTCGGCCAGATTGCGGGCGTAGCGATAGGTGATGTAGGCGTCCTCGGAGGGGGCCAGGGGATGCCCGGCCTGAGCGATAAGCAGGCCCAGCACGCCAAACAACATGACGACGAACAGCGTCAGGGTGGATCGTTTCATAGCACGGGCGATTATATCAATGGCCCGGCGAATCCGTCGAATTCGGAACGGGCCAACGGCAGGTTAGCCAGCGCCGATGCCCATGACAAGGTGCAAGCCAACCTGGCGCGGGCGGCCAAGTTCGTCAAACGTCATCCGTCATGTCAGTACGTTTGATGCTTGACGTTTGACGTTATAGGCCAACTCCGGCCAACCTTGTCACCGAAATCCTTTTGCTAGCGCCGCCAAGGCCCATCGTCAAACCAATAGCAACAGGCCGCCGAGCAGGCCCGTGAGCACGGTGGCCAGATAAATGGTCAGCGACATGGCCATCGCGGCCTCGGGCGTGGCGCCGATCTGGATGAACAGCCCCACATAGCTCAGCTCTCGTACGCCGATGCCGCCGATGGAGGGTAGCAGCAAGGCGAGAGAGACCAGGGGCGTAAACACAAGGTAATCGATCAGGTTCGCGTGAACGCCCACGGCCAGCCCCGCGGTCATGTTGATGAGAATCCAGCAGGCGTTGAAGATGAGGGACATGGCAATGGCCCGAAGCAGGGTGGGCCTGTCGTAGTTTTGCAGTGCGTCGTAAAGGGAACGCAGGCTGGACATGGTCGCCAGCCGCCGACTGAGGCCGCGAGGCAGGAACCGGAGCAGATGGTCCCGCATCCAGCGGATCAGGCTGCGCTGACGCAACAGCCAGAATCCCGCCGCGCCGCCGAGGAAGGTGAGGAGGAGGATCATGGGGATCCAGCGGCTGATCGCGGCTCGGCTGAAGGGCGCGGCCGCCGCGCCGATGCCCAGGAGCACCAGGATGCCCAGGAAGCGGTCCAGCACGACCGTGCCCACTGCGCCCCCAGCGTCGTCGGTCTCGTTGGCGAGGTAGACCGATTTCACCACATCGCCGCCAAAGCCGGTGGGCAGGATGGTGTTGAAGAAAGCGCCGATGAAATACCAGCGGGCCAAACGCCAGAAGCCCACCTTCATGTTGCGGGCGTGGACCAGAATGCCCCAGCGCAGCGCGCGCAGCAGGATGCTGAGGGCGAAGAGGAGGACGGTGACCAGCACCCATCCGGCATGGGCGTGGGAGAGCACGCGCCCCAACGCGGCCAGATCGATGTGTGAGAGAAGAAATAGAATCAGCCCCAGGCTGACTGCGGTTTTGAGAAGCGTTTTCCAATGGCGGGCCATGGTTTCAGTAGCGAACATGAAATTGCGCCACGGTTGCGTAGCGATGATGAAACATTATCTTCCATAAACCGCCAGCGCGGCTAGGCCCGCCAGCGTGATCAGGCTGATGACGCCCCCCAGTTGCAGGCTGCGGGGCTCGAAGATGTACAGAAGCTCGTGTTCGCCCGCGGGCGCGAGCACCCCGCGCAGGAAGAGGTTGGCGGGAAGGATATCGAGGGATTGGGCCGCGGAGTCGGGGTCGAGGATGGCCTGCCAGCCAGGGTGCCAGGCGTCCGCGAGGATGAGGAACGCGTCGCCCGCGGAGCGATAGCGCAGACGCACCCGGCCCGGCTCGTGGCTCAGCACGTCAGCCTGGGCGGGCGCGAGGGCGACGGGGATCTGCGCGGGCGAGTCGATCACCGCGACGCGCCGCGGGTCGAAATCCTCCGCCTGCATCACATCCCGGGCCGCGTCCAGAGAGTCGACCTGGATCACGCGTTCAACCGCGAAGGCGCGGGGAAGCGCGCCGTCGTTGCGGTAGATCTTCACATCGCCCGAGTGCACGCGTCGCCAGGCCGCGCGGGCCACAATGGGCGTGGCGTGCGCGGCGCTGGCCCGGTCATAGACCGCCATCCCCCGCACGAACAGGCTCACATCCTCCCGCAACAGCTCGAACCGGACCAACGTCAATCGCCGATCGGAAAGACGAGAGGGCAGCCGCTCCGCAGGGAAATCCAGTTCCGCGATGACATCCTGCCCCGCCGCGTGGTAGGGCCAGCGCACCGCGGGCAGATCATGCTGGGCAGGGGGGCGGGCGTCATCCTCCCCCACCGCGGTCTCTACGCCCGCGCGCATCACCAGCGCCGTCTCGGAGCCATCAGCGAAGCGCGCAATGACGCGGGCCACGGGCGTCTTCGGGGGCAGCGACGCGGCCTCAGGTCCCAGATGGCTGACCACGCCCACGCCGCTGGCGGGGAATCGGGGCATCTGAGTGAGGGTCAGACGGGGATGGGCTGCGTCCAGGAGCTCGCCAAAGGCGAGGTCGTAGTAGATGTCGTGATGCCACACATCGAAATTCTTCCCGGCGATGACATAGCAGACGTTGAACAGGGAGAGGAGGTTTGCGTCGGGAATGCGGCTCAGCTGCTCGCGCAGGCGACCATCCGCCACCACCTGGTCGGGCGGCAGGAAGAGCCCCATGGCCTGGACGAAGCGGGCGGTGGGCAGCACGCCGCCGCCAAAGCCGTCCAGGGAGGGAATGTCGAAGACCATGCCCAGGTTGGGCGCGAGGACCTCCTTCGCTTTGGTGGCGTTGACCAGGTCGGTGAAGGCCCAGTCGTCGAGATAGGGGCCATAGATGCGTTGCAGGTCTCCCAGATCGCCCGGATCCCAGGTGACGGGACTGAGACTGAGGGAGCGACAGGTTCCCGCGCGGGGCTCAGGACCCATCTCCGCGGCGATGCGCGCGGGCGCGGTGCGCCATGAGCGCAGGGCCTGAGGGGCGGTGGGATGCTGGATGGGCAGGACGTAACTGGCCAGGTAGAGTTCGAGGAAGAGGGTTAGAATCAGGGCCGGAAACATGCCATGGGGGCTGGGGCGCTTCCAAAGAATGCCGACGATGATGAGGAGAGCGGCCAGCCAGCCCAGGAGCGTGGGCGGATTGGGGCGGGTGAGCGCAGCCAGGATGAGGCCCGTGGCGAGGATCGCCCCCATCAGCAGCCGCTCGCTTCTCTTTTCGAGCCTGAATCGTTGTCCTCGCATCAACCCATCTACGCCCAATCCCGCCAGCATGGCCACCCCCAGCATGACTGCGACCAGAAAGCGGGCGGGCGCCCGGAACAGGTCCCAGCCCGGCATCAGATGGTAGAGTGCGATATCGACCAGCCCGTAAGCCCCGAAGGCAAGGAACAGGCCCGTCAGGGTGAGGAAGAGGCCCAGCCGGCGCAGACGTCGGTTGGGATGGCGCAACCCCAACAGCGCTAGCGCCAGCCCGACCACGCCGACATAGCCCACCCATTCGCCGTAGGCCTCCGTGCCCAGGGCCATGCCCAGGTCGCGGGCGTAGTGAGGCAGCAGCGTGAAGCCCAGTCGCCAGGGGGGCAGGCTCAAAGCCGCGTGGTCGCGGTAGGGCAACCCGCCCTGCCGGTAGGAGAGCGCGGATAGCTCCAGCGTGGGCAGCGCCTGCACCGCAACCAGCAAGCCGGTCAAGGCCAGCGCGGCCAGCGCCAGCGGCCAGGCATCCGCTATCCGATTCCTCCTTCCTCCCCACGCCACATCCCCCAGCACCCACAATCCGAACACGATGACCGCATTGTAAAAGGACTGGGTGTGTCCGGCCAGGAAGGCCATCGCCCAGACGAGGGTCATTCCCACCAGCCAGCGCCGGGTCGCCCGATCCCAGCGGGGCCACGCGCCCGGCCGCGGGCGCGCCTCCCACAGCCAGATGGCTGCGATCAACCAGGGGTAGACGCTGAACTGGTTGGGATGGAGGATCAGGCCTGTCGCCCAGCCATTGAGGGCGAGGAGGAGCCCGGACGCCAATCCCGCCATCCACGGGGCCTTGTCCTCCCGCTTTCGGCCGCGACTGAGCATCCATTCCACCAGAAAATAGCCCAACGCGCCCGCCAGCCAGGCGTGCAGAGCGTCTGAAACGAGGATGCCCTTTTCTGCGCTGAGGAGAACCATAGGCCAGCGCAGGGGGTAGAAGACCTCGGTCTGGGGATTGGCGAGGAAGGGCGCGCCGCCGAAGATGTGGTCGTTCCACAGTGGGAGACGGGCCGCGCGCAGGGCCTCGTTCAGTTGCTGCCAGTAGGGGACAAAATAGGCCACGAAGTCGCCGCTGGCTGGAACGAGGGGCGTAAACAGGACGCGGGCGTAGACCGCGAGCACGGCCAGGGCCAGCAGGCTCAGGGCCAGAGCGTGGCGGAAATGGCGATGGTTCATGCCCGATATTGTAACGGGCCGTGGCGGAAAAGGGAAAAGTGAGTGGGCGACCCCTTCGGCGCGTCGAGCAGGCTGGGATGCGCCCAGGTCCAGTGGCGGATGAGCACGGGCGCAATGGCCTGATGCGCGACTTCGTTCACCGTGCTGCCGTAGACTATCTCCAGGAAGCGGTCATGGCCATACGCGCCGATTCGCCCGCGCATCATGGCGATTATCTCAAAGCGGCGCTGCATATCCTGAAGAACCACAACATCACCCTCTCCGCCATCCGCCTGAGCAGGAGCATCCAGGCCAGGGGGTGGGCGCCAGGCCTGGGGCTGGTGCTGGCCGCGGGATCATGGGTTGTACTCATGGAGTATCTCTGGCGGCATGATTCCGAAAGCCTGATCCAGATCGGCCCATTCTATGGGGTGGTGATGGCGGCTGAGTTGCTGTTCAGCTGGCGCTCATTGTGACGTCGTTAGGCGAGGCTCGTTGGCGGGAGCGATCATTGCCGTCATGGCATGTAACCAATCCCCGCTCTCCGCGCATCTAACAGCCGGTTAGGCGGTAACCCGCCTCTGCGGGGAAGCCTCCTAATGCTTTGGGGTGTGTGGCCCGGATGTCGTTCTCGGCTTCCGGGCCGCCATTTTTTTGCGCTGACTTGCCTGAAGCCTCAAGATGATGGCGCACTCTCCGCCGCCGGCGTGATGGCGGGAGTGGGGATGGCTCCTGAGGGCGTGGATTCCGATTGGATGTTTTCCGCTGGAATGGCGTAGACGTCGATGGTGACAGGCCTGCCGAACTGCTGGGAGAGGTTTGTCTCCAGCTCCCGCACCCTCTCGGGGGAAATGGCGTTGGGTTGGAAAGTCAGGATGGACAGCGTGACCACATACTCATCGGGCAGGGCAGTCGCGGTCAGATCGAGTTCCTGCACGGGCAGGCGACGGATGGCCTCGCGTACGACCTCTTCCACGCGCGTGGTCTCCACCGCGGTTTTCAAATCGAATTCCCCCTCTTCCGCCGGAATGGCGATGATATCCAGGGTGACGGGCCCGTGGACAGCTTCCTCCAACTCGACATCCAACTGCTGGTGCTGGACGAGATCCGATGTGAGATGTTCATCGAACGCGAGGATGGCGCCTTTGATGAGATAGCCATTTCGGGATGCATGAAGGTTTGATAGGCCGTCAGGCCATACATGCTGGCGAGCCGGGCGAAGATGGCGATCACACTGACAT
>DUEQ01000348.1 GCA_011192085.1 Caldilineae bacterium | reverse complement strand
GTGGCAAAGTGCACGCCCAGCACAGCCGCATCAGCTCGCAATAGTTGCCGTCGCAACCGTCTGCGGACGGTGCTTGCCAGATGATCGGGGTCATAAGTTTTGGGCACGCGCCATTTCTCATTGAGCGCATCGCTAATGCGCTCGGCGGTGAGGTGTCCCACGGGCCAGATGGGATGCCCGGAGTGGCGCTCCGTCAGTTGGGCCAGGAAATCGCCAGCCTGGAGGGGGGTGAGGCGCACGGCGTTGATCCTTGCCGCCTCGTCGAGCTGGATCTCATCCAGCAACGGGTGGCGGTTGCGCAAGGTTTCGGCGGCGTTGAAGGATTTCAGCGTCTCGATGATCAGACGATTGGCCTCCTGGGCGCTCTGCGCGTGCATCACCTGCACCCCGTGCGCTTGCGCGACCCGCTCCAAACGAGCGAGGTGACTGGCGAGATCGTTCAACACGCGGTCGCGCGCCTGGACCGCGCGCCGCTTGAGGTCATCGGCGTTCGGGGTGTGGGCCCAGGCTTTTTCGCGGGCCGCGGCGGCGAGACCGGCCATGCGGTGAAGCATGAACCGGGTGGAGGGATCGGCGAGCTTCATGACGACATGATAACACAAAAAAGGCGCAGCCTGGATGACTGCGCCTTGAGAAGGTCAAAGGTGCGTGGGTTAGGGAGTCAGGGACTTGATGTAAGCGATGATGTCCAGGATGACCTGGGGGTCCAGGTTGGCATAGGTGGGAGGCATGACGGGGCCATAGCCCTCAACCAGTTTGGCGTGGGGATCGAGGATGGATTCGCGCAGGTAAGCTTCATCCACCATCACGGTGGAGCCGTCGGCCAGTTTGGTCTCCTGACCGAAGGCGCCATGCAGGGTGGGCGCCACGGGCGTGTCCTGGTCGGTGTGGCAGGCCTGGCAGCCGTTCTTGACGAAGGCTTCTTCACCCGCCTTGGGATCGCCCTCGCCGCCAGACGGGGTTTCAGCGGCGGAATCCGCCGCTTCGGTTGGCGTGGGTTCGGGGGCTTGCGTGGGTTCAGATGTGGGAGCGGGTTCAGCGGCGGGGGTCTCAGCCTGGCCGATTTCTCCTTCCTTACCCGCCAGTAAGATCGCGAAGCGCATCTTCAGATACTCGGAATCACCCTCTTCCACCTTGCGGATCATGGTCTTGAGGGTGGCCTGACCGCCCATTTGACCACATGCAGCCAGCGCCGCTTCCAGTGCGGTCTTGGTTCCCACCATATCGCCCGATTCGAAGGCGGCCGCGGCGTCTTGCAAATGCTGAGCCACGGTGGGATTCACCTGCATGCCCGTCGCTGCGAAGGCCAGGCTTTCGATGCCTGCGGCCAGCGTATCCAGGTCATCGTCGCTGATCTGCGGATACGCGCTCATGGCCGTGCCTTCGACGCCGTTGCGCACGATGTGCTTCACATAGTCGGCGCTCAGACCCGCCAGGTTGGGACCGATGGAGCCCTCCAGTTTCTGTCCATGACAGGCATTGCAGCCGTTGGCCGTGTAGATCTCCATGGCCGCGGGCGAAAGCTCCATGGCCGAGCCAGGGGCTGCGGCTTCGCCGCCCATCTCGCCTCCTTCAGCGCCCTCCTCGGGCGCCACGCCGCTGAGGGATTTAATGTAGGCGATGAGGGCGTTGAGCTGCGCATCGGTGAGGTCGCCATAGGTCACGGGCATGACGGGGCCGTAGCCTTCGACCAGTTTGGCATGAGGATCGAGGATGGATTCCCTCAGGTAATCATCGTCCACTGTGACCGTGGAGCCATCGGCCAAAGCGCTCTCTTGACCATAGATACCGTGCAGCGTAGGAGCAACAGGCGTATCCTGGTCGGCATGGCAGCCGCCGCAGCCGAGTTCGGTAAAGAGCTGCTCCCCTTCGGCCGCCAGGCCGCCCTCAGCAGGGGGCTGTCCTACGGGTTTGCCCGTCAACCAGGCCTGATACGCCTCGGGCTCCATGGCGATGATCTTGCCCGCCATCTTGGTGTAACCGGTGCCGCTATATTGGGTGGTGTAGAAGGGATATTCGCCCGCTTTGGTGACGGTAAACCACATGGCGGTGAATTTGCCGGGCAGGATGTCTTGTTGTTGCATGAAGCTGGGGACGAAGATGCTGTGAGTCGTGTCCTGTGAGGTCATGATCAGCCGCACAGGCTGTCCCACGGCCACATGAAGCTCGTCGATCTCGCCCTGTCCCTCGGGCGTATGCTGGAACTTCCACACCCAATGCTTGGCTACCAAGATCACATCCTCCACATCCTCTGGCACCTTGATGTTGTTCAGGTAAACAAAAGAGGACCAAAAGAAAACGAGGAGGATGACCAAGGACGCGCCCAGGGACCACCATTTGGGCACGGTGCGATCCTTGTCAGAGGGCGGCTCCTTCTTCGCCTCCTCACCGCTCAGCATGGCTTTAAACGCGAGCAGCGCAATCCAAATGACGAAGAAAAAGCCCACCGCCAGCATCGTCAACAGCAGTGCGTTGACGGAGCCAGCTATGGATGAAGCCTTTTCGGGAAGGGATAAAAATGTAGGC
>DUEQ01000347.1 GCA_011192085.1 Caldilineae bacterium | reverse complement strand
ACTGCTCAAAGCCGCGGCAAAATCCACTGAGACAACCATTCAGGCTATCCGCGCAATTCAGCGCGAGATACAAGTTGCCATGTTTGCCGCGGGCGCGTCCAAACTTACTGAACTGGATGGGAAAATCGTGCCCATTGAGCGGTAAATCAATCTGAATACGGCTGTAAGGAGCAAAAATGTCTCTTGAAACCCTGACCCAAACCTACCGGCCTGCGCTGGAAGAGACCCTGCGCAATGCCGTACAACGCGCGGCGGGCGCCGATTTTCCCGAACTTCAGGCGATGATGGCTTATCACCTCGGCTGGGAAGGCGAGGGCGCTGGCCCGGAAGCGACCGGCAAACGCATCCGCCCAATTTTGACCCTGCTCACCACCCAGGCAGCAGGCAAGAAATGGGAACACGCCCTGCCCGCAGCAGCAGCCATCGAATTGATTCACAATTTCTCGCTCATCCACGACGACATTGAAGACAATAGCGCACTACGGCGGGGGCGTCCCGCCCTGTGGAAAAAATGGGGCATCCCGCAAGCCATCAACACGGGAGATGCGATGTTCTCGCTGGCGCATCTCACCATCCTGAGCCTCGCTGAAAGCAACAGCATGGAGGTAACGCTACAGGCCGCCGCGGCGCTCCAGCGCAGTTGTCTGAACCTCACTCAGGGGCAGCATCTCGATATCACTTACGAAACCGAGCGTTCGCTACCAATCGAAGCCTACTGGCCGATGGTGGGCGGCAAAACCGCATCCCTGATCCAGGCCTGTACCGAAATCGGCGCGCTGGTTGCCCAAGCCGACGCCCCTATCCGCAATGCTTATCTCCGCTTTGGGCGAAATTTGGGGCTGGCTTTTCAGGTTTTAGATGATATTTTAGGAATTTGGGGAGACAGCGAAAAAC
Organism: Caldilineae bacterium; assembly: GCA_011192085.1. Classification (GTDB taxonomy): domain Bacteria; phylum Chloroflexota; class Anaerolineae; order J102; family J102; genus M2005. Next base: position 774 of record DUEQ01000347.1, on the reverse strand, counting down.
TCGGAAAATCCAGCGTCAGCGATCTGGTGGATGGGAAGAAATCTTTGCCAGTGCTCTATGGGCTCTCCCAAAAAGGGGAGTTTGCCGCCCGCTGGGTGCGCGGCCCGATCCGGCCCGAAGAGGTTCCCGCGCTTGCAGTACAACTTGAGAACGAAGGCGGCCGCGATTTTGCCCAATCCGAGGCCGCTCGCCTGACAGACTCTGCCCTGGCCGCACTGGATGAAGCCCAGCCCCAGGGCGAGGCCGGTAAGGCTCTGCGCGAGTTGGCAGGGAAACTGTTACAGCGCGAGGTTTGAAGCCAGCGAGAGGGGAGGAAGCCAAGTCATCGCGTCGAGCGGAGCGAGTGAGACGAGCATAGTCGAGACGCTGCGCTTCGGTTGCCGCTAGCGCTTCCGCGTTGTGCGATAAAACAAGCAATCTTCTACACGAACTCTTGAAATACCCGATTCCCCAGCAAATAACCGCGCGGGGAGAGACGAAGCGCGTCTTCAGGCTCGCCCACCCATTCCAGTAAACCAAAATCGAGCATCCGGGCGATTTGCTCGGCGAATATATCGACAAAATCTGCGCCAAAACGTGCCTGAAAGCGAGCGCGGGAAACCCCCTCACGAGTGAGGCGCAACCCCATCATCATCGTTTCGCCAATCTCGGTCTCGCGGTCAATGCGCAGGGCGGAGATCGTCGCCGGGGTGCGGGGAAAAGCAGGCCGCGCAGGGGATGATGAAGACGATGCAGGGAACAAGCGTTTGATATAAGCCCCAGGGGAGAGCACGT
>DUEQ01000346.1 GCA_011192085.1 Caldilineae bacterium | reverse complement strand
TGAATGAGGTAGAGGTAGCGGAAAAGGAAATAGATGACGATGGGGATGGTAAGCATCATCAGATGATTTTCGGGCAGATTCTGGGCCGAGAAGGTGTAGAGGGAGTACGTCACCACCGTCGCGCCCGTGGTGAGGCTGATGAGATGGTCCAGGAAATCCAGGTTATATTCATCCAGAATCGCCCGATGATTCACCGCATCCCCCTGCATGGACACCAGCTCCGCCCGGCGTTTGCCCAGGGCGATGATCAACGCCACCAGGGTGATGCACACATAGAGCCAGGGCGAAAAGCGCTCCACCTGAACCACGGCTGCACCCGCGGCCACCCGCAACACAAACCCCGCGGCGATGGTGAACACATCCAAGATGACCATGTTCTTCAGCCAGAAGGAATAGGCCACGTTCATGATGAAGTAGCCAGCCAGGATCAGTCCGGCGGTCGAGTTCAGCAGCCAGGACGCGGGCAGGGCGAAGGTCAGGATGAGGAGCAGGGTGAGGATGGCGTAAACGGGTTTGAGCGCGCCCGAAGCCAGCGGACGGTTTCGCTTCAGGGGATGCGCCCGGTCCTTTTCGATATCCACCAGATCATTGAGCAGATACACGGCGCTGGAGACCAGGCAGAACAGCGCAAACATGGCCGTGGTCTTGAGAAAGAGATCGAACTCCAGAAACTTGCCGTCGAAGATCAGCGCGGCATAGACGACCACATTCTTCGTCCACTGCTTGGGACGCATGGTTTTGATGATGGCTCGGATGGTGGACATGGTTCAGACCAACGGCATGGAATGGGATGCGTGAGCGATAATCTTAGCTGTGCAGGCGGTTAGGGTCAAGTTTCCCCCTTGTGCAATCGCTGCATCCCCCACTCCATCACCCAATCCACCAGCCAGGGCGCGAGGCGGTCCAACCGCCAGATGGCCCGGCCCGCCCAGCTCAGCACGAGGAGGCGCGGGCGGCGCGCCGCGGCCCGGAGAATCGCCTGAGCCGCCTCTTCCGCGGTCTGAGTTCCTGGCGCCCGCCGCGTCTTGCCAGGTCGATTGTGCAGACTCCCCTCCCGGATGATCCCCTTCTGGGCCAGTTGCACCCCGCTGGTGAAATAAGGGCACACCGTGACCACATCCACGCCAAAGGGCCTGAGCTCCACCCGCAGCGCCCGGGCCCAGGCGTTCATCGCGGCTTTGGACGCGCTGTACACCGACGTCGTGGGCGTGCCGATGAGCCCCGCCACCGAGGAGACGTTGACGATGACCCCCCGTCGGGCTTTGAGATGGGGAAGCGCCGCCCGAGTGCAATAGAGCGCGCCAAAGAAATTGATCTGGAACTGGCGCTCCGCATCTCCAGGCTCCAGCTTTTCGAACAGGCCCGAAACGACCATTCCCGCATTGTTCACCAACACATCGATGTAACCGAAATGGGCCACGGATTCGGCCACGAAACGTTCACACTGGTCGGGATCGCTCACGTCGGTGGGGATGGCGAGGGCCCAATCGGGACCGCCGAGGACGTCCGCCAACTGCACCAGGGCGTCAGCGGAGCGGGCGGCCAGGGCCACCCGCGCGCCCGCCTGGCGAAAAGCGATGGCCGCGGCCCGGCCAATGCCCGTGGACGCGCCCGTGATGAGGACAACCTTCTGATGGAAATCGTGCATACGCTGGATGGATTCAGTGCACCTGATGAGGATCGAAGCCCATGGGCGGGCGCTTGGGCAGGCCTGCACCCTGCATCTTCACCTCACCAAACCGCTTCTCATAATTCTGCAAATTGTGCATCAGCGCCTGCAACAGCAGCTTGGCGTGATAGGGCGTAAGCACGATCCGGGTTTGCACCTGGGCGTGAGGCATGTTGGGCATGACATGAGCGAAATCGATGACGATCTCGTTGTAGTTGTGATGAATGATGGCGAAGTTGCTGTAAATAGGCTTCAGGTCCTTGGGCGCTTCGATTTTGATCTGTTGGGGTTTGCCTTGGTCGGACATATCAACTCCGGGATAGGATGAAGGGGAGGCCGGCTGTCATGGATGCGCCTCTTGATTGTCGTCGCGATGATGGGGAATGTCAAGGCGGCAGGGCGGGGGGCGTCAGCGAGGCGCGTAGTCCGCCGATACCGATGAAAATGGTGGCAAGTGGCAGGTAGCAGGTGGCAAATAAAACTGCACAAGTCCACTTGCCACCTGCAATCCTTGCTTCCCTTGCTTCTTGCCTTCCTTGGCGTCTTGGCGGCTTTGCGTGAGATTTCTATATTTCGACACAGCGCTGCTTGAATGGAAAGGG
>DUEQ01000345.1 GCA_011192085.1 Caldilineae bacterium | reverse complement strand
TCATCAGCGAATCCAGTGGAAAAATCCCTTGCGCAATAAGGGACATCGACAGCGACTGCAACCCCATTCCCCATGCTGAACGCATTTCTGGACGAGGCACCCTTTCCTCGCGTCTATGTGTTCGATCACGCCTCGGGGCCGTGCATCACCAATGTCGGACTTTATGAAGAAAAAGCCAGGTACGCCAATGTGGTCGAGCTACACTTCCGGCAGGGACTTTCGAAGAATATGACCACGCCCACCCTCGCCGGCGATGAATATATGGCTTACAATCCCACATTGTTGGATCTCAATGGCAATGGCGTGTGTTACACAACGCCAGAGCCAGAAGGGCGCCCAACGCCCGATCCTGGGGATGTGCGCGTCGTCGATTGGTTGGAGGATCAATGGGCTCAGATGCCCGCCAACGCCCACGGCGTTTCCGCGCCCCACTACCAGATCGCTTTTCTTCCGGTGTGGTATTTCGACGCTTCTGGCGTGGGCGGACCTGGTCGAGTTCATCGAAGACAAATCGACGACTGCGATCGCACTTACGCCTATCACGATCTTTCAGTTACTCCCACGCCGCAAACCCCTGCAGACAACTATCTCAAGACGCCGTACCCCTGGGCCTTGCATGCAGCGCCTACTGGAACTGCACACGACGACCGCGGCAGGGAGGTTTTTTGGTCCGGCGACGCTGCCCTGGCCCTGGCCAACGTCTACATAGGCACGCCTGTGGCTACGCTCGCGCCGCCGGTGGATATCCGCTGCCCCAGCTACACCACCAAATTCACTGACGAAACGCCCACGCCGCAAAGCTTCGTGGACTGGGCGCCAAAATGGCTGGAGGCCCGCGTGGGGCAAACGCGCCTTCATGATGATTCGACCTCGTACAATCCCTGGGATGGCGTGCGCATCGATCTTCCCAGGCGACACAAGAAATAACTTTTCAACACGGCGCCAACGGCTACTACGGCGGCGAGGACACCTATATCGTCACCACCGACTGGGAGCCCCCCACCACCCACGACACCTTCCCCGCGCTCTACATCCGCGTCAATTACCCCAACGATCAAATCTACTCCTCCCTCATCCGCTTCAATGACGCCGCACTCCCCGCGGGCGCGGAGATCGTCAAGGCCCAGCTCGACATGTACTACGCAGGGCAATCGGTCAATGGCGGCGACCTCACCGCCTATGTCGCCTACACCAAAGAGCCCTGGAAGGCCTCGGAAACCACCTGGGTCAACTTCCAGACCTCCCTCTACTGGAACGCGACGGGCGTGAAAGGGGTGGACGACCGCGATCCTCATGTCTATGTCCTGCCCGTCAATTACCAGCAGGTGGGCAACTGGCTCAGCTTCGACGTCACCCAGGTGGTGAAGGACACGCCGGGCGACGATTATGATTTCTTCTTCTACGGCTCCTTTGCGGGCGTCAACAAGAACATCTACTTCCGCTCCAACGACTACTGGCAGGTGAGCGAACGCCCCAAACTCACCATCTGGTACAGGATGCCGTGATAGCGCGATATGCCGGCGTTGTTCCCTCCAGCCCGCCGGCATATCGCTTTTAATTTTCCGCTTGGGGTAGCCCGCTTCTAAGTCAGATTCATCATCCGGCGCGATTTGAACTTTTGCTCCAATTTTGAAACACACCCACCCTTTACTTCCCACTTGCGGGGGGCTAGGAGCTGGCCGCGTCCGGTGGATGAAGCGGCCCAGGGTAGGGCAACGGACAACGGGCAACGGTAAACGGACAACAAGACGTGTGCGATAGGCGTGGGGGCTGTGGCCGCGCGGGCCTTGGCCTCTGAGGCTCTGGCTTCTGACCTCAGACTTCTGACTTCTGGCCTCTGGGGCTCTGGTCGGATGATAGCAAAGACGGGCCGCGGGCGCAAGAGCCCCGTTCAGGGGCTGTAGACGACCTCTGTCCTCCGGCCCCGCGCCCGAATCGCCCGATTTGCGTTGACGCGAAACAGGTGCGTGTCCTTTCGCCCCCTCCCCGGCCCTCCCCCGAAACTCGCTGCGCTCGTTTTCAGGGGAGGGAGCACATTTACTCTTGGGGAAAGGCTTTGCAGAGCCGAATGGCCTCCCCCTGAGCGAAGCTCGGGGGGAGGTTGGAGGGGGGCCATCGCATCCAGCTTCCGCTTCTCCTCCCCCGCCCGTTTCGGAGTGGGGGAGGAAGCCAAGGAGGGGGCCATGCGGCCAGAGGAAAAGGCCACAGACTTTTGTCAGTCAATCAGCCTCCGACCTCTGACCTTTGGCGTTCTGCCTTCTGCCTTCTTTTCTTCGCGCCTCAGCGTCTTGGCGTGAGATACGTCTTCATCGCACCGGCTCGAACTTCATCACCCGCGCGTTGTCCGCATCCGCCACCCAAATGAAGCCATCGGGTGACGCGGCCACGCCGTTGAGGTAGCCGAACTCGCCCGGCCCGACGCCATACTGGCCCCAGGCCGCCTTCGGATTCCCCTGCGCATCCCACACCAGCACTCGCCAGCCTGTGGGGTCCGCGGCATAGACCAGGCCCTTCCCATCCACGGCCAGATAGGGCTTCATCAGGATGTCCTGGCCCTCCCAGCCGGGCACGGGCCACGCTTTCAGGAACTGGAAGTCGGGCGAGAACTTCTGGATGCGTTGGTTCCAGGTGTCGGCCACATAGATGTTGCCCTCGCCATCCACGGCGATGCCCACGGGCTCGTCAAAGTAGCCCTCATCCAGGCCCGCGCCTCCGAACTGGTCGATGGGCTGGCCCTCGGGCGTGAACACCTGCACCCGCTTGTTTCCCGTGTCCGTCACCAGCAGATTGCCGTCCTTGGTGAAAGCGATGGCGCGCGGGCCCCAGAACACGCCCATCTGCCCCAACTGTCCGTCGGTAGAGACGAAACTGCCCCACGCGGTGATGAAATCCCCCTCAGGCGTGAACTTTTGGATGCGGTGGTTCCAGGTGTCGGCTACATAGACGCTGCCATCGGGCCCGACGGCCACATCCCAGGGCTCATTGAACTGGCCCGGCTGGTCGCCGAAACTGCCCCACGCGGTCAGCATCTGGCCATCGGGCGAGAACGCGATGATGCGATGATTGCCCGTGTCCGCCACATAGATGCGCCCATCCTCGGCCGCGGTCATGTTGCGCGGCGCAGCGAGCTGACCCAGCCCGCCCACGATCTGCACCGCGGGATGGTCGATGTACTTGTCTTCGAAGGGGTCCGTGCTGATGACTCCTTCCTCCGCCAGCGCGGGCAGCGTGGTCAAATCCCACACCTGCGCGGCGATATCCTTGCGGATGAACATGACGAAATGGTCGGCCGGGCTCCAATCCGCGATGGGCTGCTGATACTTGCGATAGAGGACGATATCCCAGAACACCTTGCGGGCCTGCGGATCCTTGATCCAGCTCCACAGCAGGGGCAGCCCCTTCAGCACCGTGCCGTCCGGCTGCGGCGCGCCATCCACAAGCTGCTTGTAGGTCTCCTTGGGCCACCAGATCTGCCGGTACTCGATGCGATAGTACTTGTTGCCCAGGAAGGGCTTGGCTTTGCCCTCGTTCTCCACGCCCACCAGCACCACGGGCGCATCCTTCAACGCCTGCCGGGTGATGCCCGCGCCCACATACTTCTTATTGGGGAAATCGCGGAAATACCATTCAAAGGGCCAGGTCGTCTCATTGTCATAGACAAACGCCAGCGCGTTCTCGCCCACGGTGCGACGGGAGATCTCCCGCATGTCGTTGAGCACGATCTTGATATCGGGCGCGCCGTGGGCGTAGACCAGCGGTTCGATGGGATAATTGTAATGGACGTATGTAAGCAGAAAGGATGTGCGCACCCAGAACAGAGACAGCAATCCCAGGAGGCTTAGCAGCGCCAGCCGCCCGCTCAGCTCCCAGCTCAGGCCTCGCATCTTGCGGATCAGGAACCAGCCCAGGCCCAAGAGCGCGATGGCGCCGATGAGCGCGGCCATGGTCTGGCTCAGGGCTTCCAGCGATTTGCCCTGGAAAGGACGCTGCTTGAGCACGCCGTAGAACACCATCAGCCAGATGGGCGCGCCTAACAACACCCACAGGCCCCTCTGCTTCCAGACTGCGCGCCAGGCGATGGCCTTGAGCTTCCACGCCAGCCACCAGCCACCCAGGATGGCCATGGGCACAGCGAAGTGCGTCGTCAGCCAGGGCATCTTCTCGCCCGCCCAAGTGTACGCGCCCCAGGTCAGCGCGATCCACCACACCAGGTAGAGGAGCCACAGATCGCGCACCGATTGGGGCGCGGCTGCATCGTCGGGGATGGAGGCGTCCAGGGGCTGGCGGCGGAAGATGCGCACGAGGATGCCGATGGTGGCGAGGCCGCTGAGCAGCATGGGGATGAATTCGTAGAGGGGGATGAGCATGAAGTAGTAGAACCAGGGCTGGCCCCCGCGGGCCACCTCCTGCTGCGACAGCCAGTAGCCCAGCGCGCCCACCAGGCCCGTGGCCACGCCCCCGCCATTGGTGAAGAACGTGGTGAAGAAGAGCAGCATCAGGCCGTAATAGAGGCCCAGGCCGCCCAAGTAGGCAGACAGATCACCCTGCGAGGACGCCCACCACGCGCCCAGCGCGGTAAAGATCATCCACATGGCCGCGAATACGCCGACGGCGATAAGGGTGTCGCGGGCCAGGGGGTTATTGAAATCGATGCTGGAGGGATTGCCGCCGAACATCTTGATGAAGAACGCGGCGAACAACGGCCCGGACAGCGTGATCACCCACACCGTCACATCCAGCTCCCGCCAGCCGTGGATTTTGTCGCTGCCGAAGCCCTTGAACATCATCCAGAACGCGGCCGCGATGAGCCCGCCGCCCAGCGCCGCCATGGGCCACACTGGCATCCCCAGGCTGTTGCTGATGACAGGTTGGCCCACGGGCGCGTGGATCGCCTCATACATCGGGTAGACCAGGAACAGTCCGCCGAAAATCAATAGCCCCAGGAAGGGCCATTTATATCCCTTCGCCTCCCAATTGCCCGCCAGCAGCCGCCACAGCAATGCCAGCACGAGATAACCGATAAGGATGATGACATAAATGAACGCCACCTCCTTTGTCGTGTACAGCAGGCCCAGCATCGCGGCCATGGCCACCAGCAGTTTTTTCTCCCCCTTTTGAATGTAGAGGAAGATGAGGAGGATGACCGCCAGTGCGAAGAAGATGGCGTAGAGGTCGTGGCGGATGTAGCGGCTGTGGAAGAGGAGCGAGGGGGAGAGAGTCAGCATGACCGCGGCCAGGAACGCGCCCAGTTTGCCCAGCCAGGGCCGAGTCCACCACATCATCGCCACCACGCCTGTCCCCACCAGCGCCACCGGGAAGCGGGCGGAGAAATCGCTGGGCCCGAAGATGAAATAGCTCAGCGCGGTGAGATGGAACAGCAGCGGGCCGTGCATCAACGGGTCGTGCCGAAAGCCCGCGCCATTGTACAGGTTGTAGCTGTACGTCGTGTGCAGGCTCTCGTCGTGGCTCATGGCGCGCGCGCCCACATCGTAGACGCGTAGGATGAAGGCCACGAGCGCCAGCGCGATCCACGCGATCTTCTCCCAGTTCAGGCGGAGATAGATCACAGCCGGACTGTCGAGGATGGATGGGGTATGGGAGCGTTCAGGTTGGTGTGCGGTCATGGTGGATGGTGATGGGGATCAGGATTAGGATTGGGTTTGGGGGACGTAGATGATGCTGATGGACGCAGATGAACGCAGAAAAGCCTGAGGTCAGCGATCGGAGGTCGGAGGTCTGAAGATGGCTGCTCGGGCCGCGGACTTCGGACCTCGGACAAGCAAAGCATCTGTGCGATCTGCGTTTCTCTTCTCATCGATCTCCGCGAGCGATTCGCCCGCAACGCCTTCAATCGGGAATCGCCAGCAGCAGTTTGCGCCAGGCCCGACGCAGAGGCGCATGTTGCCGCGCGTATTCGGTGGAAAGGTCGCGCGCGACATCGAGCAGAGGACGGCGCAGGCGCTCGGTCTCCTCCTCGGAGAGGCCCGGGCCCAGGAGCACGCGGGGATAGGCCACGTAGGGCCGGGGATGGAAGAAGGTGGGGCGCAACTCGCGCACGTACGCAGCTGTGGCCTGAACGTTCGCCATGGTCTGGCCAGGCAGACCCACCATGACATACGCCCGCACGTTGATGCCATATCCCTTGGCCGCGGCCACCACCTCCCGAAGGTAGGCGAGATAGGTCCGGGCGTGACGTTCCTCTGCCACTCGCCCGATGCGCGCGAGCTCCTCCGGGTCCCCCGATTCGATGCCGATCTTGATGGTGGTGCAGCCCGCGCGGGCCAGCTTCTTCAGCAGGCCGGGGTCAAAGTGTTCGGGCCGGGATTCGCATTCCCAGGGCGTGTGGAATCCCCTGGCGATCAGCCCCTCGGCCACATCGAGGGCCCACGCGCGCTGTGCGGCGAACACCAGGTCTCGAGCCATGATGCGCTTGGGCCCGAAACTGCGCTCCAGCCACGCCATCTCCTCCGCCACATTCTCGGGCGGGCGCACCCGCTGCGAACGGCCCTGCGCCCGAACATAGGCGCAATAGGCGCAGTTGTCATCGCACCCGCGGGAGCCGAAGAGGGTGAGGAAGCCGTAAGCCTGCCAGGGAACCGCGTCCCAGGCCGGGCGAGGCAGCGTTTGGGGATGCCGGATCAGACCCGCGAAGTTATGCTCCTCGGGGAGCAGCGCATTGGCTTTGACCACGCCCGGGTCGGGCAGGGGCCCGGCCGCCAGCGCCGCGAAAGCCAGTTCCGGGTCGCCCGCCAACATGTGGTTGGCCCCGGCCGCGAGCAGCGCCTCCCCATGGTAGCGCGCGCCCGTCCCCATGGCGACGATGGGCATATCAGGGAACGCGGCCCGCAGAGCCTGAAGCGCCTGCTTGTCCACCTCCTGCGTGCCCCAGCTCGCGTACACACCCAGCAGCTCGGGCTGTATGGCCCGCACCCGCTCGACGGTCTCCTCTAGGCTGAGTTCTTCGCCCACCGCGTCCAGCAGCGCCCCATCCAGGCCCGCCTCGCGCATCACGGCGAGGACCACGGCCAGGGTGTGGGGCGGATAGAGGAATCCGGAGGACATCGCGCCGAAGGAGGCCGTGCCCTCCCGGTTGGGCAGGAGGTCTGTAGGGGAGGGTGGATTCAGGAGAAGGATGGGCATGTGTCCGTATTCAGTAATCAGTGGTTTATCAATCTGGTAATTTTACTGCAATCGGGCGTCCTTGTCGAAGCGGGGCAACAGACGACGCTCCGGTGTGGACGATGAAAGAGCGAGCGCCAATTTGGCGCGGGCAGCCGATTTCGTCAAACGTCATGCGTCATATGTCCTTACGTTTGACGTTTGCCGCATGACGCCCGTGGCAGGCCGAGGATGCGCCGCACTTCCTAAGCTGCGCCGCACCTGCACGCTTTATTTTCTAAGCAATTCATAAATCACCACCGGCTCCTCGCCCCTCTCATCGGGGACGATCAGCAGCAGCTTCAGGCCCGGCCGCGGGCGTGTGGGGTCATCCACCAGGGGCGCGAATTGAGGGCGGAGGTTGTAGGCTTCGAATCCATCGATGGCCCAGAACCTGACGCCGTGATAGCGGGCGTAGGTCAGGACCTCATCCACGCTGGCCGCGGGCGTGGGCGCCCACGCTGCTCCCGCGTGGTAGGCGATGGCCACATAGCGGCTCATGACGATGTCGCTTGGTTCGATATAAGGCGCAAGGGCTTTGGCCGCTTCCAGGTGCACGGGCCGGGCGGAGCCGCGCAGGTAGGCCGTATCCGCCTGCCGGGGCGTCATCACCAGGAAAAAGATTATGATTAGCGCCGTCGGCAGCCAGAGGAACCCCTTATTGAATACTGAATACCGCTTGCTGAATACCGATGACGGATGACTGAATGCTGAATCCCGGTCTCCGACTATCTTCGAAACCGACTCGCGCAGCCAATCGCCCAGCTCCACCAACCCATGTCCCGCCCAGATCATCAGCGTGGGGACCAGCGCTGCGATGTAACGCTCCTGCACGAAGAAGAGGATGAAACTAAGGCCGGGCAGGAGGGTAAAGGCCAGGAAGAGCTCATTCCAGGCCCGTTCCCGATCCCAGGCGCGGCGAAACAGTCCCGCCGCCAGGGGAATCAGCAGATACCAGGGGAAGAGGTGGATGTTGAAAAGCAAGCTGAAGAGCTTCAGCGTGTTGCCGTAGAGGATGCGGGCGTAGGCCATGGGATTGGCTAGGATGTAATCCAGCGCGGACGCAGCCGCGATCTCTTCGCTGAAGAACCGCACCTGCTGGCCCGTGCTGTCCAGCCCCCAGGTCTCGATATCGAACTGGCGGAAGCTGCCCAGGGCCAGCCCCTCCGCCGTGGCGAAATTCGCGCCAACCTTCTGGCTGATGGTCCACACGCCCGTGACCTGGTGCACCTTGTAGAGATAGGGGAAGATGGCCAACAGGAAGACAATGCCGAGGAGCAGAGGGTAACCAAGATGGCGGATGCGGGGCGGTCGGGCCAGGGCCCGCAGGCCCAGGATGAGCCCCATCGCGCCCAGGAAGACCACCGCCTCGGGCCGCACGTAGTAGGCCAGGGCCAGGAACGCGCCCGCCAATGCGATGTCCAGCGCCCGGAACTTCTGGAACGCGCGGTGGGCGAAGAACACGCCCGCAAAGGACAGAGCCCAGTAAGGCGGCTCGGTCAGCGTGCCCCAGTAGAGGGGCATCAGCGCGGTGGCCGGGGCCAGGGCCGCGAGCGTGCCCGCGGCGAAGGCGCTCTTCTCGTCGTAGATGCGTCGGGTCAGGAAATAGATGACCAACGCCAGTCCCGCGCCGAACAGGATGAAGCTCCAATTGCTGGCGCGCTTCATGTCGCCCGTCAGCAGCGTCAGCGCGGCGTTGATGAAGGGATAGCCGGGCGTGTGATGATAATCCCAGTGGTCGGTGAAAGCGAGATGGTAGCCCTGGCCGCTGAACCAGTTGCGGCCCAGCCACATATAGAAAGGCTCATCGCCCCACACGATGCGCTCGGCCCCGGCGTAAACATAGCGCACGATGAACGCCAGCAGGCCCAGCAGCAAGGGCGGGAGGAAAGTTGATGTTTGGAATTTGCGGGTCATGATCGTTCGGTCGGTGATAGCGTCTCCGACTCCTCACCCTCCTTCTCCACGCGCGCTTCCAACGCCTGCACCCGATGCCGCAACAGCGCGACCTCCTGCGTGAGGATGCGGATCTGATCGCTGAATTTGGAGATGACCAGGGTGAGCTGGAAGATGATCAGCAGGAGGCCGATGATGCCCAGGCCCAGGAAGAGAGCGGGGGGATATTCGATGTCGAGGAAGAAAGCGATCTGGTCGAGGGGATTGATGAGGATAGGGGTGGCGACCAGGGCCAGCGCGGCCAGCAGCCACAGGAGCGCGTACTCCTCCTTCAGGCGCCGCGTGCGTATGAGGTTGATGATGGTGATGAACACAATCAACCCGATGACGAAGAGGAGGAGTCGAGCGCGCGGGGACATGGGCCAAAGTATAGCATAATTTGGGCCGTTCATCGCAGTTTTTTGGACCCCAGCTGATAAGTTAACG
>DUEQ01000344.1 GCA_011192085.1 Caldilineae bacterium | reverse complement strand
GGAGGAGCCGCCGGCCTTTTTGGAGGTGGAGTGGCTTCTTGCCCAGTTTTCCGCCCAGCCCAAGCAGGCACAGGGAGCATATCGACGGTTTGTGGCTCAGGGGGGAAGGGGAGAGATCTGGCAGGAGCTGAAGGGTGGCGTGGTTTTAGGAGGGGAGGACTTCGTAAAACGGCTTGAGCCGCTGCTGCGGGAGAGGCGACCCGCCCAGGAGATACCCCGTCGGGAGAGGCTTGTGACCAAGCCGAGCTTGGAGGAACTGTTTGCCGGGGTGAAGGGCAAGGAAGACCGGGACGCCCGGATTTACCGGGCGGTGGTGGTGTACGGGTATCGGCTAGCGGAGGTTGGGGATGAGTTGGGTCTTCACTACTCCACGGTGAGCCGGATCGTGGGCAAAGGGAGACGGCTGATATCAAAAGTAAAGACCTGACCCCGACGACTTGACCCCGACGACTCCACCAGATGAACGGGGTCCCAGGCGAGCCAGCGCCGCCAGACGTCTTCCAGGAGCTCTCCCGTTTCAAGATCGAAGGGCAAATCGAACAGATAAGGCTTCGCCTCGGGGTTGGGGGAGTAGCACGCGCTCATAGCGATGACGTTGAGCGTCAAGAAGTCCTCGGGGCTCTTCTTGGGCTTCTCGTAGAACTGCCGCAGGAGGCCCTGGATGCCGCCGTGCTTTTCCAGCGTGATCATCGCGGGCGGGAAGTCGGGGAGATAACAATACTCGAAGCCCATGTCCCCGCTGTGGCAGGCGACGATCCCGAAGACGTCCGGGTGGCGCATCCCTAAGATCAAGGCGCCGAAGCCGCCGCTGGATTTGCCCATCACGGCCCGCTGCTCGGGCTCGAGAACCGTGCGATACTTCGCGTCGATCAGGGGGACAAGCTCCTCGACGACGTGCGTCTCATAGCGCCCGGTGGCCTCGGAATCGAGATATTGACTGCCGCCGTAGCGGGTGAAGCAATCGGGCATGACAACGATCGCCGGGCGCATCTTTCGTGTCTGAATCAAACGATCCAGGCGCTGATCCGAAGCCTCGCTGAAGGCGCTGCGATTGAGGTGCATCCGCCCGCGGCCCGTAAAGCCCGCGAGCACGTGGATCGCAGGATAGCGCTCCCTGGAGCCCTCATAGCCGGGCGGCAGGTAGACGGGCACCTCTCGGACGTGCGGGTCGCCCGGCGGGTTCCCCTTGAGCACGGCGCTCTCGAACGACTCGATGACGACGCGGCCAGAAGCTTGCGCCATCGCCCTCGCCTCCTTCCGTGCGGAGATGGAAGCATCTTACTCGATCCAGAAAGATCAGTGCGAGAGACGATCGACTGATTCTGCGTGTGCCGACACCTCGTCTTCATAGAACCAGGTGCGCTTCAGCTCCCCGCGGCTCTTCAGCGGCACTTGGTCGGCGTAATGGGGCGATGAGGGATCCTCGCTGTTGCCGTAGGGCAGAAGGCTGTAAGCTTCCACCCGCGGTGCGAGCCGGACGAGTATGGTAAACGAGGACCCGTGATCCGTGTAGATGATGCCCCGCTTGTCCATCGTCCCGGAGGCCATCCAGAGCGTCGGCGGGCTCTGCTCCCCGGCGATCGGGAGATCAAAACTACCGCGCCGGATGCGATGGATCTGGCCCCAAGGCACGTCGATGGAGCCGTAGAGCCGCTCCATCTCGCCGACGGCCGCCTCCAGCGCTGCCAGCGGGTCGCGCTCCCGCTCGCGGGCCGGTCGATGCCACCAGAAGTAAAACAGCGTCATCCCCGGCTGATCGACGTCGGCCCGGCGGTTCCAGGCTTTCAGCAACTCAATAGCTGCAGCCAACGGTTCTTGCCGTTCTGGAGGAGCCGTCTCATAAGCCGCGAAGAGCTGAGGGAGATGCTCCGCGGCTGCCATGACCAGCGTGTCGATCGTGAGCGCCAAAGCGTCAGTCATCCTCCAATCCTGCGCCTGAGAGAGCACCTCGCTCGCGCGCTTCCCGCGGTCGTTCAGCTCCGCTTCACGCTTCACCAGATACGACGGGAAGTCCTCCGGGTTCATCTCCAGCCCATCGGTGACGAACCAAGGCATGACGTTGTTGTTCTGCATCCAATCGCCGGCGGGGTTTTCGATCTGCGGCAACTCCTCAAAGGGGATGACCTCAGAGCTCCAGCGGGCCTCGGGGTTCCAGCCGGGCCGCCACTCGGCTCGTCCCCAGGCCTCGCTGCGGCGGTGGAGCCGCGCGTTGTAGAGGTAGAAGAGGTTCCCTTGAGCGTCGGCGGCCATCACGTTCCAGAGGAGCAGTTGGTGCATCTTCAAAGCTTCTCTGAACTCCGTAATGCTCTCAGCGCGGTTCATGGCCAGAAGTTGCGTGGGGGTGCTTAAAAGATCGAGGCCCTCCAGCGCCGCGACGAGCGCCCGATTCCGCTCCGGCTCCAGACTGACGACCCAGCCGTTGCGCGTGTAGTAGATCTCTTGCGTCACAGCGCCCCGACCCTTCACCCGGAAGACCTCCTGGCGCACGGTCATCGCCGCCCAGCCGCTCTCTGTTCGGTAGCGCGTCGGAGCGTTAGGATGAAGCTCCTCGACGAAGACGTCGGCCAGATCGGGCGCGTTGTGGGTCATCGACCAAGCGACCTTGCCGTTGTGGCCCATGGTGATGAACGGGCTCCCGTAGAACGTCGCGCCGTAGACGTTCAGGGTTTCTCCTGCGAGGTGGGCCTCGTACCAGCGGTTCATCCCCGACCAGGGCAGGTGGGGGTCCATGAGGAAGATCGGCGCTCCCTCGGCCGTGCGCGAGGCGCCGATCACCCACTGATTGGAAGCCTCAACGGGCAGCAGACTCCCGGCTAAAGCTGAGCCCGAAGTCGCTGGGCCTTGCCGTAGTTCCTTGAAGGCCGCGTTCAGAGAGCGGGAGATCATCGCGTAGTGGGCGAAGCGGAGCACCTGAGCCGCAGTCACCTCAAAGCCCCGAGCCCACCCCGGAAGCTCCTCACTGTGCTCGCGGATGTAGCGGTTGATCCCTTGAGCGAAAGCACTTACCAGCCGGACGGTTTCATGGTCAGCAGTTGTGAGCAGCTCTTCATCGCTGTAGCTCAGCACGGCGCGGGCCTTGATGTCGCTGTTAAGATAAGCTCTTCCGAAGAACTCGGCCATCCGGCCTTCGGCAGCGAGATAGTTCTGGAGCATATCGAGCAGGTGATCTTCGGCTTGAGCGTAGCCGAAGCCGTAAAGCGCGGCCTCGTCGGTGGCGGCGTAGATGTGGGGCACGCCGTAGGTGTCGCGCACGATCTGCACGCCAGGCGGCTGAGACGACCACCCCGAGAAGGCCAGCATCAAGAGCAGCAGTGTGATGAGCACACTTCCCCGTCGTCCGTAGACTTGCATGATCCTTTAGCTCCTTTTCGTCAGTTTGCGAGTTTGATCCGAAAGATCGTGGTCTTCTCTCCATCCAATTGGCCGACGATGCGGACCCTCGGAGGTTTTGATTGTCCAAGCCCACCAGAGGCCTGCAAGGGAAACTAAACCAATAAAGATCTTACCACCGGAGCCTTC
>DUEQ01000343.1 GCA_011192085.1 Caldilineae bacterium | reverse complement strand
TGATTATGGACGTTGTCACCCCTGAACATGCCCGCATCGCCGAAGATGCAGGCGCCTGCGCGGTCATGGCGTTGGAGCGCGTTCCCGCAGATATTCGCGTTCAGGGCGGCGTGGCCCGGATGAGCGATCCCGGGTTGATTCTCTCAATTATGGATGCTGTTTCCATCCCCGTGATGGCAAAGGCCCGTATCGGGCATTTTGTAGAAGCCCAAATCCTGGAAGCCATTGGCGTGGATTATATTGACGAATCCGAAGTCTTGACCCCTGCGGACGAGGAATTCCACATCAACAAGCACGAATTCAAAGTTCCGTTTGTATGTGGCTGCCGCAACCTGGGCGAAGCCTTACGCCGCATTGGCGAAGGCGCAGCGATGATCCGCACCAAAGGCGAGGCTGGCACTGGCGACGTGATTGAAGCCGTGCGGCATGCCAGAACTGTGTTAGGTGAGATCCGCCGCCTGCAAAATATGCCAGACGAAGAATTAATGACCTACGCAAAGAATATCGGCGCCCCTTACAGTCTGGTAAAAGAAGTCAAGGAACTTGGCCGCCTGCCGGTGGTCAACTTCGCTGCGGGCGGGGTTGCCACCCCGGCAGATGCCGCGTTGATGATGCAACTTGGCGTGGATGGCGTTTTTGTCGGCTCCGGCATCTTCAAATCCGGCGACCCGGCCAAGCGTGCCGCTGCCATTGTCAAAGCAGTCACCCATTACAATGACCCCTCCGTCCTCGCCGAGATCAGCAAAAACCTGGGCGAGCCGATGGTTGGCATCAACGTTTCTGCCATGCCCGACGAAGAGCGAATCGCCGACCGAGGCTGGTAACAGACCCAAGCCTATTCCCCATGAAAATCGGAGTTCTCGCCCTTCAGGGTGACTTTGCTGAACATATCGCCATGCTGGACAGCATCGGCGTAGATGCTGCTGAAATCCGCCGGGCGGAGCAACTGAACGAGATTGACGGGCTGATCATCCCCGGCGGAGAATCAACGACCATTGGCAAACTCGCTGTAGATTTCGGCCTGATAGAGCCGCTTCGAAACTTTGGCCGCAAAAATGCCATCTGGGGCACCTGTGCGGGCGCCATTTTCCTCTCCAAAGATGCCCGTCGCAGCCAACCGCTCCTCGGACTGATGGACATAACCGTAGAGCGCAACGCCTTTGGCCGTCAGGTGGACAGTTTCGAGGTAGA
>DUEQ01000342.1 GCA_011192085.1 Caldilineae bacterium | reverse complement strand
ACAAACACCTTACAAAGGTGCTTTATGAAAAAAACGGTATCCCCACACCCAGATGGCATCTCATTCACAGGGAAAACCTTCTCAGGGGGCTTGATTCCGTTTGCAAGGAGCTTGACCTGCCGCTCATGGTCAAGCCAAGGTCCCAGGGGTCGAGCATTGGCATGGGAATGGCAAAGGACATCCATTCACTGGAAGCGTTGGTTAAGGAAGCGCTTAGCTGGGACGAATACGTGATAATCGAGGAGTATGTCCAGGGAAGGGAACTCAGTTGTGGCGTTCTGGAGGGATGGGGCGATTGGACATTGCCCCCTATTGAGATCATACCCAGTGAGGAATTTGAATTTTTCGACTATGAGGCCAAATATACCCCGGGGGCCACAGAAGAGATCTGCCCGGCATCAATCCCTGCCGGCGTGGAAAGGCAGGCCCGCAAACTGGCCAGGAAGGCCCATGAGGCGCTTTTGCTGGCGGACTACAGCAGGACTGATATGATATTGGCCCCATCAGGCCGACTCTATGTGATAGAGACCAATACCATCCCGGGCATGACAGAGACGAGCCTGTTGCCTCAGGAAGCCAGGGTGGCAGGGCTGGAATTCCATGAACTCATTGCATTCCTGTTGGATCGCGCATTGAAGAAGGGGAGGTTCATTTGAATTTGAGAAACGGATTTATGGTAGGAGAGGGGGGCTTGGCACCCTTTTGAGATGATGCCTCTTTGAGTGCCTTCAAGAACGGATTTTCCGAAGGGGGTCTGGATGGAATCGGCCCGCGTTTGGTCTTTGGGGTTGCCTTGCCTGTCTTGGCCTTCTTGCTTGATGTCTTGACCGAAGGCTGCCTTCCAGGTGTTTTCTCCTTTTTCCCAGGCGTTGGCTGTTTTTTGGCAGGTGACGACGTCTGGGCGGATGTTTTGCCTGGCAAGGTGGTGGGTACAGCAGGCAATTCGGGTTTCAACTGTGGTGTTGCCTGTGCTACTGACACACGGGGCTTGCGTTCCGGTT
>DUEQ01000341.1 GCA_011192085.1 Caldilineae bacterium | reverse complement strand
GTTTTACAAATTGTCTTTGGAATTTGAAACTTTCAAAACAACTTCGTGTCATGATGAGGGCAGCTCTATCCCACCCCTCATTCCATATTGCGCGAGGTGACCTATGTCTAAGCACAAAAAACTTCTCATCGGCGGACTGCTTGCCGCGCTGTTGCTGACTCTCATCCCCCTGGCGGTCTTCGCCCAGGGAGGCCCTCCTCTCACCGATGCGCCGTCCGGCGACCCTGCCGGATTATGGCGAGCGTTGACCGATACGGCCGCTCAGGCGCTGAATATGGAGCCTGGGGACTTCGTTCAAGCGCTGCGGGAGGGGAGAACCCCTGCCGAGCTGGCTCAAGAGGCGGACGTCTCCACCGATGAGCTGGCCGCGGCCCTGCAAGCGACCTGGAACGCTCAGGGTGAGGCCATCATCGCTCGCTTCATCGAAAACGGCGTCCCACCCAAACACCCCAACCATCCTCCATCCCCTCGCACAATCTTCAAACGCACGCGTGCTTGGGTGAAAATCTCGGCGGAAACGTTGGATATGCCCATGCGAGATTTCGTTGGGGCCATGCGCGAAGGGCAGACCCCGGCCCAGATCGCGGAAGCCCGCGGCCGTTCGGGCCAGGTCCTGACGGACGCCATCCTCCAGGCGGAGAAAGCGCGTTTGGATCAAGCCGTGGCCGCGGGGCGCATCGACCAGGAGCGAGCGGACGCCATCCTCGCCCGCGTTGCCGAACTGGCTGGCAAGTGGGTGGAGAACGGCTTTCGCAAGCCTCCCCGGCAGCGTCCCTGATCGCTCCCATCCCGACGTCAAGCCCCCGGCTTCGGCCGGGGGTTTCCGCATTCCTCACCCCGCTTTCATCTGGAATGTCCATGAACATAAGGCGCTGGCCTGAAAGTGTGGTACAATGAAAGCTAGCAACTGCTTACGCATCCCGCTTCAAACCACGAAGCACGCTCAGAAAGAATAAACTGTGTTTGGTTTCGATATCTCCACTCTGGCTATCATCGCCGTTGTCCCCGTTCTCGGCTTCCTCATCTTCATCCACGAGTTGGGCCACTTTTTGGCCGCCCGTTGGATGGGCGTGCGCGTGCTGGAATTCGGCTTCGGTTATCCTCCGAGGATGATCAAGCTGTTCGAGCGCAACGGCGTCGAATACACATTCAACTGGATACCTTTCGGCGGATTCGTGCGCATGGCGGGGGAAGATGGCGACGATGATGATCCTCACGCCCTGCCCAATGTCGCGCCATGGCGACGCATCGTCGTCATGGCCGCGGGGCCTTTCATGAATTTGGTCACCGCCGTATTCATCTTTACAACCCTGTTCATGGTCGGCGTTTTCGAATACGATGGCGATCTCAATGCGCTTCCCGTGAGAATCGAGGGCGTGGCTGCTGAGAGCCCCGCGGCCCAGGCCGGCGTTCAGCCCGGCGATGTCATCCTTGCCATCCGCGATCAAGAGGTGTTGGGCGTCGACAATGTCAAGCGCATCATCGAAGCCCACGCGGGAGAGGCGCTCGCCATCACCTTGCGCCGGGGCGATGATGTCCTCACCGTGAGGGTGCGCCCCCGTCTCCCCGAAGAGATTCCTTCGGGCCAGGGTGCGCTGGGCGTTCGGATCGGGCCCGCCTACGGGCCCGAAGATGTGCATCTGGTGCGTTATGGCTTTTTCCTGGCTTTGGCGAAGGGTGTTCAGCGCACCTGGAACGCGGTTGTGATGCTGATTGCTGGGCTCGTGCAATTGTTTGTCGGGTTCATTTCACCCAGCGTTCCTGCCCCGGAGGGAGGCGTTGGCGGCGTTGTCGCCATCGGCCGCATTACGGCTGAGTTCGCCAGACAGGGATGGCGAGATCTGCTGAATTGGACCGCGCTGCTCAGCGTCATGCTGGGTGTGCTCAACTTGCTCCCCATCCCCGCTCTGGATGGCGGACGCATCCTCTTCGCCCTGACTGAGATGGTAAGCCGTCGTCGCATTCCTCCGGAAAAGGAGGCCCTGGTTCACATGGCCGGATTCATCATCCTGGTTGGGGTCATGATCCTAGTGACTTTCATGGATATCAGCAACTGGATCGCGGGCAAACCCCCTATTCCGGGCGGTTGAACCGGTAGTAGAACACATCGGCATGAGTGAAATGGGCCTCATCCATCTGTTCGGCGTGAGCGTTGAACCAGGCGTGGATGAGGCCTTCTCGATCGTAGAACGCTGCCTCGCTCTCCACCAGCCACACGCCCGCGTACCCCGCAGTCAGTTCCTCTAGACGCCGGGGAACCAATGAGGCGTCGGGCTCGCGGTTGGCGTAGGGCGCTTCGGCCCAGGCGTAATCGCCTGGATCGTAGTAGCGATAGGTGTGGCGGATGTAGGGCATGAGAAAGATGGTGAGGTCGTCGGGGCCGCGACGGGGCGCAACATAGGCCGCAGCCGCGCGCAGATCGGGCTTGATGGGCGTGACCATCTGTCGCCAGCCCTGGTGAAGCTGCCATCCGATCAGGAGCAGCAACGCCATGGCTGCGATCCATCGCTGTTGTCGGGCAAGCTGCTTCGCGCCCAGTGTCAGTAGCAGCGTCAGCGCTGGCAGCGTCCAGATCATATACCGGTCGGTGAACAGGGGGGTGATCAGGGTGATGAGATAGAGGAGGAGGGGCGGGAGCAGCCACCAGGTGGCGAGCAGTCCCACAGGACCCTTGCGAATCGGGGGCAGAAAGAGGGCGCTGGCCAGCAAAAAAATGGGAACCGAGAAAGTCCAGCCCGGCGCCGCCAGAACGCCCTGAAGCTGCACTGAAAACAGGATGCGCAGCATGTGGTCCAGGGGAACGAAAGCGTGCCCGGTGCGAAAATGGAAATCGGTGAGCAAGGTCCATTGCCAGCCGATGAGGGGCAAATAGGGCAAGATCAGCAAGCCCAGCGCGGCGGCTGCCGCGGGCCACCGTTTTCGCCAGGATGGCGTGATGATTAGCCATAGGACTTGCACAGGCAGCGCCAGCGCAGCCAGGACATGGATGTAAAAGCTCAGGCTGGTGAACCCATACCATAACGCCCAGGCTCGCCATCCCCCGTGGGTCATCGCCTCTTTGAACCACCACAGCGCGAGCAGGATCACCGCCACGACCAGGGTGTACATGCGCGCTTCCTGGCTGTACCAGACATGGTAAGGATTCACCACCAGGAGCAGCGCCGCGATCACGCCTGCATTGTTTTGGAAATGGACGATAGGCGATAGAGGATGGACGATGGTTGGCGCAACCCACTTCGCTCTCCATCTATCATCCATTGTCCCTTCAACAGCATCAACATCAGCAGCCTCCTTGCGCCCTGGCGTGAAAGCATCCATCCTTTGCCGTTCATGGCGTCTCTTCCCGAATAACCACGCTCCCCACAGGAAGATGAGGGGGATGGCCAGCGCACCCAGCCAGGCGCTAGGAAAGCGAAGCGCGTATTCACTATGTCCGGCCACGGCCAGCCAGGGGCGCAGCAGCAGATAGTAAAGCGGCCCGTTCTCTCCGGGCCGGGTGAACGCGGCCAACGCCTGGTCTAGCGACCGCGTGGCAAACCGCAGACTGTCCACCTCATCCCGCCACAGGGATTGGGACGTCAGTCCTGCCAGTCGCCAACCCCACGCGGCCAGCAGCAGGGTGACCATGCCTAACCGTCGGCCCCTGCGCAGCCCCTCACCCTCCGACCTCGGGTCTCCCTTAGCGGGGCTGTTCAGGGGGCTGTGAGCCATCTCTCAATTCTCGCGAGCGGCGATTCAGATAGTAGAAGAAAACCGCCAGGGTGATGACGAGGATCGCGCCCAGGCCCAGCAAAAAGTAGGAGCCATAGAGCACAAAGGTGTCGATGAGGCTGATCAGATTCTCGGGGTTGGGCTCGGGCGTGGGGGGTTCGGCAGGCGGAGTCGCCGCAGGGGAGGCCATCGCCGTGGGAGAAGATGTGAGGCTCGGCGACGGAGTGGGCGCGGCCTGGGTG
>DUEQ01000340.1 GCA_011192085.1 Caldilineae bacterium | reverse complement strand
GGAGCTTATAATGCATTCATTGCCATCCTTGCGCCATTGGAGAAAACAAATGCCATGACCCACACCGAGACCGTTCTCACTTCTTTTGATGATACGCCCATCTTCCTGCGCGCGTGGACGCCCGACGACGCGGAGCCCCGCGCCGCGCTTATGCTCGTGCATGGGTTGGCGGAGCATGCGGGCCGGTACCAGTTTGTGGTGGACGCCTTCCTCCAACAAGGATATATGATTTACGGCCACGATCATCGGGGTTTTGGCAAATCGGGCGGCGTCCGAGGCCATTGGGAGCATTTCGAGGATGTGCTGAAGGATATGGACATGATCGTCCGCCACATCCGCGACGAGCACCCTGATCTCCCCTTCGGCATGTTCGCGCATAGCATGGGTGGGACCATTGGCGTGCACTATCTCTATCGTGACGATAATTTCGACGCAGCGGCTCTTTCCTCGCCAGGTTTCGGACCTGGTCCCGACCAGAATCAACGCCTTCTCAAACTCATCCCCATCCTCGCCCGAATCATCCCGCGCAAACCCCTCGATCGCGGCCGTTCAGAAGAATATCGGCTCAGCCATGACCCTGCCCAGGCCCGAGCCTGGGACGCTGACCCGCTGGTTCATCCCTACGCCACGCCTCGATGGGCCGTCGAATATCTCAGGGCAGCCAGGGAAGCCAAGGCTTTGCTCCCTCAACTGACTCTACCCCTGTTGGTCATCATGGGCGAAGCGGACGTGACCGTGGACACATCACGCATTCGCGCAGCTGTGGCCGCGGCCGGCCCCAACGTCACCTTCCGCACCTATCCGGGCGCGTATCACGAGGTCCACAACGAGATCCCCGAGATCCGTGAGCCCATGATCAAAGACTTAGTAGCATGGATGAACGATCAGCTATTTAGCCGCCCCAAAAGTGATTGAAGACCCCATATCCGCCATAAGCCAGCAACAACGCCCTGATGAACTTCCCCAGAAACGCGCCCCACAGAAACTTGACCACGGGCATCCGCAACGCCCCGGCAATAATGCCCACGATGTCGAAGGCGGGGTTGGGAATGAACGCTAATCCCAGAATGAACCACACGCCCCAGCGCTTCATGAGCCGGGCCGATTTCTGATAGCTTTCCCTATCCTCCAGGACGATGCTGCCCGATGAGCCGGCGAGATAGCCTGTAATCTCTCCCAACGACTCTCCCATGCCCGCGGCCAACGCCACGAAAAAGGGATGGAGTGTCGTACCGGCGAAGATGGTCACTGCCCAACTGGGGGCAGGCAGAAGGATGGTTGCATTGGCCAGAAATCCCATCGCAAAGACCCCAGCATAGCCCACTTCGCCGATGATATCATAGCGCTGCACAAACCATAACCCAAGCATCGCGATGGCTGTAATCAAGACAGCCAACACAAATCGCAGAATGGCTTGCTGCTTCGGGCTGAGCTGGGGTCTTTTCACGTCGCTCTAATCAGTTTCTTCGATCTCGATGGTCTCGATCATGTCGCCTTGCTCGATGGCGTAGAGGGCGTCGAAGCCGTCTATTAATTGTCCGAAGACGGCGTGTTTGCCATCCAGCCAGGGCGTGGCGACGTGGGTGATGAAGAACTGGCTGCCGTTGGTGTTGGGACCGGCATTGGCCATGCTGAGCACGCCCGGCCCATCATGACGCAGATCAGGATGGAATTCATCGGGGAAGCGGTATCCGGGGCCGCCACGGCCTGTGCCGGTAGGATCGCCCGCTTGCACCATGAAGTCTTTGATGACGCGATGGAAGGTGACGCCGTCGTAGAAACCCTCTCGGGCCAGGAAGACGAAATTATTGACTGTATTGGGGACTTTATCGGCGTAGAGCTTCAGTCGCATGGCCCCCTTGTTGGTCTTGATGGC
>DUEQ01000034.1 GCA_011192085.1 Caldilineae bacterium | reverse complement strand
TGCCCTCGTGGTAGACCCTCGTGGTAGAAATGTGGGGGCCTGAACCATGAATTCCATTCACTCACGCGACCAGTCTCATGCCAAATATCCTTCTCAAACACGCCACCATCGTCACCCTCAACGATGAGGACGCCATCCTCACCGATGCCGACCTGGCCATCGCGGATGACCGCATCGTAGCCCTGGGCGAGATCCCCGCGGATTTCGCTGCGGACGAGGTTCTCGATCTCTCGGGCAAGATCGTGACGCCAGGCCTTTACAACGCCCACACCCAC
Organism: Caldilineae bacterium; assembly: GCA_011192085.1. Taxonomy (GTDB): domain Bacteria; phylum Chloroflexota; class Anaerolineae; order J102; family J102; genus M2005. Next base: position 2,626 of record DUEQ01000034.1, on the reverse strand, counting down.
GCGGCCATGGTCTTCGCCCGCGGCTACGCGGAGGATATGTCTCTGGACCGCTGGTTCAACGAAGGCATCTGGAAGCTGGAATCGGCGCTGAGCCGGGATATGGTGCGTTGGGGCGTGCGTCTGGCCATGGTGGAGATGGTGCGCGGGGGCGTCATCGGCTTTGCGGATCACTATTTCTACATGGATGAGGTGGCGCAGGCGGTGGTGGAAAGCGGGATGCGCGCGAATCTGGCCTGGGCTGTGTTCGGCCATGAGGAGGGCGAGGTGGGGATCACCGTGCCTGAGACAGTGGCGTTTGTCATGCGCTGGCAAGGCGCGGCTGATGGACGATTGCGGACCATGTTCGGACCTCATTCCCCTTACTTGTGCAGCGATGAATTCCTGGCCCGCACTGCGGCCGTGGCTGTGCGAGAGGGCATTGGCATTCACATTCACGCCGCGGAGACTGCGGGGCAGGTGGAAGCTTCGTTGGCCCAATACGACATGACTCCCATCGAACTATTGCATGATCGTGGGTTGTTCGAGACCCATACTATCGTGGCCCACGCCATCTACTCGAACCCTCTCGACATTCGCATCCTTGCCAATTCCAACGTGAATGTGGCCCATTGTCCCAGCACCCATCTGCGCTATGCCATGGGCGTCACCCCCGTGCCCGAGATGCTGGCCGCGGGCGTGAATGTAGCCCTGGGCGCCGATGGCGCGGGCAGCAGCGTGGCGCTGAATCTGTGGCGGGAGATGCGCCTGGCCGTGGTGATGCAGCGTCAGGCCCGCCGCGATCCCGAGGCATTGGGCGGGTTGACGCCGCTGCGCATGGCCGCGCGTCATGGCGCTCGGGCCCTGGGCTTTACGGAAAGCGGCGCGCTGGCTCCCGGCTACCAGGCCGACCTCATCGTCATCGATGCCACCCAAACCCATTATCAGCCCATTCATAGCGTGGTTGCTTCTCTGGTGTGGAATACGGAGCCCGCGGATGTGCAGGATGTGATGGTTGCTGGTCGCTGGCTCATGCGGGACCGCAAGCTGTTGACTTTAGACGAAGAGACCATCCGCGTGGGATTCCAGCAGGCTCTGGCCGAGATGATGGCGAAGCCATTGGGGCAGTTCAAGACGTATGAGGTGGGTGCGTAGCAAGGGGCGTGGGGCGAGGGGGCGAAGGGAGGACCTCTTTCGCCTGTCTTTTTTTGACACGGCCGGAAGGATGGCATACAATGTTTTAGTTGACCGCCCGGCTCAAATGTGGGCTTGTTGGCGGTTCTTTTTGGCGCAATGCTGCGCTCGCTGCAACCGATCCAGCGTCCTTCCCTAGGATGCTGTCACAGATAAGATTCGTGGTCACTGACACTGATCACTGATTACTGACATTGGAGGACTGATGAAGGTTTATTCCAGCGACAAGATTCGCAATATCTCCCTGATGGGTCACAGCGGCTCGGGCAAGACCATCCTGGCCGAAGCGATGGCCCACGCCACGGGCGTCACGAATCGCATGGGGCGCATCGAGGATGGCACGACTCTCTCCGACTGGGACGAGGAAGAGATCAAACGATCCCAATCCATCAACGCCAGCCTGATCCCGGTGGAATGGTCCGGTCACAAGATCAATGTGCTGGACACGCCCGGTTATCCCGACTTCATCGGCGATGTCATCAGCGCGTTGCGCGTCTCTGAGACCGGCATGGTCGTGGTGGATGCGGTCGCGGGCATCGAGGTGGGCACGGAGCTGGCCTGGCAGCACCTGGAGCAGGAGAGGAAGCCCCGATTCATCTTCATCAACAAGATGGACCGGGACAACGCCAACTTTCAGCGGGTGCTGGACGCTCTGAACAACACCTTCGAGGGCAATTTCGTGCCTGTGCTCCTACCCATCGGCGCGGAAAGCAACTTCAGCGGGGTGGTCTCCGTCATTGAAGGCAAGGCGTTCCTTGGGCCCGAAGGCAAGCCGGGTGATGTGCCCGTGGAGCTGGAGGACGCCCTGGAAGAGGCTAAGCTCGCATTGGTGGAAGCCGCTGCCGAAAGTGATGACGATCTGTTGATGAAGTACCTCGAGGGTGAGGAATTGACGCCCGAGGAGGTCTTCACCGGTCTAAAGCGCGCGATTCGCTCGGGCGCGGTCACGCCTGTGTTCAACGGCTCCGCGGCCAAGGAGATCGGCATCCGTGCGGCCATGGACCTCATTATCTCTCTCGTCCCCTCGCCCGTGGACGCGGCCCCCTATCCCGCGATCATCAACGGCAAGGAGGGCGAATTGCCTGGCGACCCCAACGGCGAGACCGCGGCCCTGGTCTTCAAGACCATTGCCGATCCCTATGTGGGGCGCATTACCCTGTTCCGGGTATTCAACGGGACCCTCAAGTCTGATTCCCGCATGTACAATGTGACCAAGGACGCAGAGGAGCGCATGGGGCATATTTTCGCTCTACGGGGTAAAGAACAATTGCCTGTAAAAGAGGTTGCTGCCGGCGATATCGCGGCTGCAGCTAAACTGAACGTCACAGCCACAGGTGATACGTTGGTGGATAAGGGCGTCAACATTGTGCTGCCTCCGCCCAAATTCCCCAATCCCCTTTATGCCGTGGCTATTCGTCCTGTTTCCCAGGCTGATAGCGCCAAGATCAGCAACGCG
>DUEQ01000339.1 GCA_011192085.1 Caldilineae bacterium | reverse complement strand
GCCACATTTGAAATTGATGCCACAACATCATTGCCACTCCCCTTCCCCTTCAGTATAATAAGGCTATGACCGACCCCATCCGCATTCTGCATTTCGCCGACGTCCATATCGGGATGGAGCGCTATGGCCGGGTCGATGCGGCCACGGGCGTCAACAGCCGCGTCATGGATTATCTGCGGCGGCTGTCGGATCTGGTGGATTTCGCCATCGAGAGGGATGTGGACCTGGTCATCTTCGCAGGGGATGCGTACAAGACCCGGAATCCCAACTCCACCTATCGTCGGGAGTTCTCCTGGCGCATCAAGAGGATCGCGGATCACGGTATTCCCGTAGTTATGGTGGCGGGGAATCATGACTTGCCCCCCGTGAGCCAACGGGCGTCCACCATCGAGATCTTCGACACCCTGCGCGTGCCCAACATCTACGTGCTGGATCAGGATAGCGGCGTCACTCTCATCGAAACGAAACGAGGCCCGGTGCAGATCGCGCCTGCACCCTATCCCTACACGTCAGAATTGGCCAGCCAGGAGGCCTTTCGGGCTGCAAGCCTGGATGAGCTGGATCGGCGCTACACCGAGTTCATGAGCGACATCATCCGGGCCATGGCCCAGGAGGCGCGATCTCGCCCGGACATTCCCGCGGTGCTGGTGGGGCATTTCTCGGTGGATGGGGCCATGTTCAGCTCGGAGCGCAGCGTCATGGTGGGCCGCGATATCACGGTCCCGCGGGCCGTGCTGGTGGATGACGCCTGGGATTACGTGGCCCTGGGGCACATCCATCGTCATCAGGACGTGAACGAAGGCGCGCATCCGCCGGTGGTGTACAGCGGCAGCATCGAGCGCATCGATTTCGGCGAGGAGAAGGAGTTCAAGGGTTGGGTCCTGGCCCAGGTCACCCGCGGGCATGCCGACTATGAATTCATCCCCCATCACCGTCGCGAGGCCCGACGCTTCACCACCATCGACTGCGACTGCCGGCAGGAGGAGGACTCCATGGAGGCGGTGCTGAAGCGCATCCGCCGTCGCCAGGAGGAGGGGGGCGTTCAGGATGCAATCGTGCGGGTGCGGCTGAAGCTTCGGGATGATCAGGATCAATTGATCAGCGACCGCAAGATCAGGGCGGCGCTGGCCAACGCGTTCGCGGTCGCGGGCGTCATCCGCCAGATCGACTGGCGGGTGCGCAGCCGTCTGGGTGCGGGGGATTTCGAGAACGCGACGCCGCTGGAACTGCTAGACCGCTATTTCGAGCAGTTGCAAACACCCGAGGATGAAAAGCAGGCGTTGTTGGAAGACGCGGCCCGCATCATCCAGGGCGTTTGAGTTTATCTTTACCTACCGGACTACGGATAACCGATTACTGAGTACAGCGTTCCTGTTTCGCATCCGCGAGCAGCCGCCCCTATGACCACTTCACAAAGGAGTGAACCATGGACATTTCCGAAAAGACCGCTCTCATTGCCGGTGGCGCTTCGGGCCTGGGCGAGGCCACAGCCCGGCGGTTGCATCAATTGGGAGCCAACGTGGTCGTGTTCGACCTGAACGCCGAGCGGGGCGAGGCGTTGGCCGGAGAATTGGGAGACCGGTTCGCGTTCGCAGCCGGCAGCGTCACCGAGGAAGCGGACGCGCAGCGGGCCGTGGATATGGCGCTAGCGCGTTTCGGCAGCCTGCACATCGCGGTGAATACCGCGGGCATCGCCACGCCCGGGCGCATCCTGGGCCGTCAGGGCCCCCTTTCGTTGGAGGCCTTCTCCCAAGTCATCGCTGTGAATCTCATCGGAACCTTCAATGTGATGCGTCTGGCCGCGGCCGCCATGCAAAGGAATGCGCCCATGGCCGACGGCGAGCGGGGCGTGATCATCAACACCGCGTCCATCGCCGCGTACGAGGGGCAGATCGGCCAGGCCGCGTACGCCGCGTCCAAGGGCGGCGTCGTGGGGCTGACCCTGCCCGCGGCCCGAGACCTGGCCAAATGGGGCATTCGGGTGGTGACCATTGCACCGGGCCTGTTCGATACGCCCCTGCTCGCGGGCCTGCCCGAACAGGTGCGCAACGAGCTGGGCCAACAGATCCCCTTCCCCTCCCGCCTGGGCCAACCCCCTGAATACGCCTTCCTGGTCCAGCACATCGTCGAGAACGTCCTGCTCAACGGCGAAGTCATCCGCCTGGATGGCGCGCTGCGCATGGGACCGAGGTAGTTTCAGTAATCAGTTGCCAGTAATCCGCTTAATCTCGTCATTCGACAAATGAGAATGCAGGGTCGCAGGTGGCAAGTTGCAGATGACAGGTAGGGACGCGCGGATTTACCTGCCACCTGCGACTAGCAAACTTCATCACCTTTCCCATCGCACTTTTGCGGCTTGGCGTGAGTTCCATTGCCAAAACATCGTTATTCCGCCCCGTGGAGGAACCCTATGACCTCATCCGATTTCGAACGCATCGTCGCCATTGCCAGGGATGCTTCGCGCAGCGAAGGTGAACGCACGAACGCCATCCATGCCCTGGCCCGTTTCCCGGCCCAAGAAGCCATCCCGACGCTCATCGATCTGATGTTCGATGACGCCCTATCCGTTCGCTGGACCGCGGCCTCGGTGATCCGCAAATTCGGTCGCGAGATGCTGATCCCCCTGCTGCGGGCCATCGCCACCCGCGACGCAAATGAAAACTTTTACGAAAGCGCGCACCGCGCGCTGGTCCGCTTTGGCGATCCAGAGATCGAAGCCATCCTGAAACCGCTGCTCGAAGAGCTCAAACGCCCGCCCACCTCATCCACTGCGGGGGTGGAGGCCATGAAAGCGCTCAAAGCCCTGTCTCAGGGCTAAAGCCAACCCCCTCGGGCGAGGTGCGTTCCTTTGCCCATCGCGATATTGCGCGCCATCGCGCGCACCTACCGCCGGGCGGAGGCCGCTATCCCGCTGCGGTTTCCCTCTCCGCCCGGTTTTCCCTCTCCCCCTGGTCATCGACCGCGTCGAGGATGACCACCACTTCTTCGCCTATCTCGATACCCAATTTTTGTCTGAGCCGAGCGTTGATCATGATAAAGTGGCGACCATCCCCCGTCGGAAATGCGGAGCCGTCGTAGTCGCCGCCGTTGATGGTGCCCTTGACTTTGATGCGAGAGCGGCTGTTGAGTTCAGCGCTAATGAACCGCGGGAATTCGACGCAATAGTAATTGCCCCTGCGCACCAGTGGGCCGATGAAGTGGATGTCCGCCATGATTGCTCCAGCCTGCGTTAAGAGAAGTGGGGGAATGCGACGATGTGGGGAATGTAAAGCTGGTTCAATTGTAGCGACGCTTATCCCAGAACGCCAAATTTTCGATCTCTGAAAATGCATCCCTCACTCTATTTCCGCAGCAAATCCTTGGTCGCCCGGGCCAGGGTGGGCGGGTGGAAGAGCATGTTGGCGTAGGTGGCGTTGGCCATGGGGCAGGCGCAGGCCTTGTTGTAGATGCTTTGCCGCATGGCCTGCATCTCCGGGCTGCGCCAGATGACGTCGAAGTCGTAATCGACCTCCCGCAGGTTGCCCACCGGCTCCGCCCGAATGCAACAACTCCAGATGTCGCCATTGGGCGCGATGTGCACGCTGGCCCAGCTCGCGTAGCAATCAATGACCTGTCGTCGCTCGAATAGGGTGCGCTTCGCGATCTGATAGTACTGCGCCCGGAAGCTCTGGGTGATGCGGGCGAAGCCTCGGGCCGGGGCCTTGCGAGCCTGTTCGGAGAGGAAATCGGCCACAGGCGCGTAGGCCTCGGGCAGGGGCGTAATGCCCCATCCCACCGTGTCCAGCTCCACCCGCTCCTCCGCCACCTCGGTGATGTAGCTGTCGGGCTCCAGAAATTGCAGCCCCTCATAGATCTCCTGGAAACGGTGGATATTGAAACGGCTGATAACGGTGTGCACCGTCAGCACCAGGTTGTCGTGTTTCTTTTGCAGGGCTTTCAATCCCTGCCAGGTGGCCATGGCCCGCTCCCAATTGCCAGACACGCCCCGAATGTCGTCATGGTCCGCGCCCACGCCATCCAACGACAGGTTGACGCCGATGTCCGCCCCCTGACATTCGGTGCACATGCGATCGGTCGCCTCCAGGATGCGTTTGGTCAGGAGGCCGTTGGTGGGAATGGTGATGTAGGTGGGGCGAGTGCGCCGCCAACCGCTGATGACCAGCTCGTCCAGATCCTTGCGCAGGAAGGGTTCGCCCCCGGTGAAGGTGAGATACTCCACCGACCTGCCGATGCTGGCGAAGACTCGATCCCATTCCTCGACGGTCATGTCATCGTTGGGCTTGCGCCACACGTCGCAGGTGCGACAACGGCTGTTACAACGATAACTGACCGACACCACCACCGAAAATGGGTGGATGGGCGGCCAGCCGAATCGTCGAAATGCCCAGTAGAGGGGCAGTTTGGGCGCGAGGGTAAGGAGAGACATGGTGTGGCAACCGGTGCGGCGCACTTCGGAAGCGCGTCGCACCTCCTCATATCAGGACGCGGGTTGGGGGGATTGCTTGGCGTCGGAGGGAGTAACGGGCGGGGACTCCACCTTGTCGCCGATGAAGAAGCGCTTGGCCGTGGCCAGGGTGGTGGGAAGCTCCAGCCAGAACCGCTTATTGGAGACCTTCTCCCACACTCGCTTCGGGCGATACAGATAGAAGCGGCGATAGGCTTCCCGCCATTTCTTGATGACCAGATCGGGATCGTACGCGCCGTCGTACACGGTGAAGCGAGGCTTCTCATCGTGGATGGCCAGGTCCCGCCAGGTGTTGGCAAAAACGTGCCCTTCCGACTGGATGAGGTCCCACATAGCCGTGCCGGGGAAGGGCGCGGCCAGCATGAAGTTGGCCAGATCGGGATCCAGCTCCAGGGCCAGTTGGATGGTCTTCTCCATGCTCTCTTCGGTCTCCCGCGGCATGCCAAAGATGAAGAAGCCCATAGTTTGCAGGCCCGCGGCCTTGGCCCATTTGAATGCGTTGCGCACCTGGTCGATGGTCTGGCCCTTGCGGATGATGTGACGCAACATCCAGGGATCGCCATTTTCCACGCCAAAGCCCACCCGCTTCGCGCCCGCGGCCTTCATCAGGTGGAAGAGCTCGGGGTCGGTGTGATTCACCTTCATGCCGTGGACAGTGACCCAGGGCACGGTGTTCAGTTCCTGACGCACCAGCTCTCGACACAGGTTCTTGGCCCGCGGCAGCTTCAGATTCCAGATGTCATCGGTGACGCCGATCTCGGTGGCGTGCAAGTCCTTCACCACCCAGCGCCACTCCGCAATGACATTTTCCACGCTACGCCCGCGCCAAGTGTCGCCGGTGACGGGCTTGGAGCAGAAGGTGCACTTGTAGGGGCAACCGCGGCTGGTGAGGATGGTGAAGGAGCGGGCGTGGGGGTCCAGCCCGTCGGTCAGGGGCTGAAGGTTCGTGTATTTGTCGATCTTGAAGAGGTCGTGCGCGGGAAAGGGCAACGCGTCCAGGTCCTGGATCATGGGGGATTCGGGCGAGACGTAGATGTCGTCCCCCATCCGGAAGTTCAGGCCCGGAATGCCCAGGTCCTCCGGGCGTTTACCCCGCTCCAGCGCGTCGACGAATGCGACGATGCCCTCTTCGGCCTCGCCCTTGAAAGTGTAATCCACCTCGGGATGGTCAGGGCCCAGGCTCTCCGCAGGCATGATGGTGAGATGCGGCCCGCCCAAAATCGTGGTCATGCCGTACTTTTTGCCGATCTTGGCCATGTCCCACGCGTCCTCGATGAGGGGCGTGGCCGCGGTGATGCCCAGAACTTGGTAAGGTTTGCCTGCATCGGTGACTTCATCCAGATAATGCTCCAGGGGGAAGTCCTCGATGGAGGCATCGTATATCATCACGTCGTGGCCCGCCTCGCGCAGCGCCGCGGCCAGATAACCCAGGCCGAGGGGAATATGCTTGCGGGAGGACCAGACTTTGGATTCAGGACTGGCAAGGATGACTCTCATGGTTGGTATTGGATATTGGATATTGCGTATGGGGTAAATG
>DUEQ01000338.1 GCA_011192085.1 Caldilineae bacterium | reverse complement strand
GGATGAAAGCGACTTCAAATCCACCCATCCCGTGGTCATGAATCCCCAAAATTGGTTGCCCTGTTACAATCGCTGGAGTGCATGCATGGAGATCGCTGACTATCAACAATGGCTCCGGGCCTGGGATGAGGCCCGAAAGTTAGACAAGGCCGATCCAGGCCTGACCCTCATCCACGCCATGGAGGAGCTGGGCGAAGTCGCGCGGGAGGTGCTCTTCCTAAAGGGGTACAAGAAGGACGCCATGCCCGAAGAACACCGCCAGTCCCTGGCCCGCGAGCTGGCCGACACCATTGTCTTCCTCTTCAAACTCGCCTACCAGTTCGACATCGACATCCAGGAGGCCATGCTTCAACTTCAGACGCGGGTGGACGCGCGTTTTTCGGAGGAGAATCCAGGCTGGCAACCTAAACCAGGTGAAGAAGAAAACCCTTAAGGTAAGCGGCTTCGGGAAAGGTGAGAAGCACGGGGTGATCCGGGCTTTGGAAGAAATGCCCCACGATACGCGCGTCTCGGCCCGCGTCCAGCGCCGCGCCGAACAGAATCTTCTGGAACAAATCCCGGCTCACCAGGCCCGAACAAGAGAAGGTGGCCAGCAGCCCCCCTGGCCGTAGCAGGCGCATGGCTAGCCAGTTGATGTCCTTGTAGCCGCGTGCGGCACGCGACAGGGTGCGGCGCGAGGTCGCAAATTTGGGCGGATCCAGGATGATGAGATCGAACCGACGGCCTTCGTCGCGCCAGAGCCGCAACTGACTGAACACATCCGCCTGGATGGTCTCCCAGCGCTCGGGAGAAAACCCATTCAGGCGCAGATTGGCCTCGGCCAGGGCCAGGGCTTCAGCGCTGGCGTCAAGATTGATGACATGGGATGCCCCCGCAGCCAGGGCATGGACTGCGAATGCGCCCGTGTAGCTGAACGCGTTGAGAACCTCCCGGCCTGCGCTAAAGGGAGCCAGCGCCGCCCGATTGGCCGCCTGGTCGAGATAAAAGCCCGTTTTCTGTCCCGATCGCAGGTCCACCCGAAAACGCAGGCCATGCTCGACAATGATCAGTGGGTCGTCGGGGAGATGACCGTATAACGTCCCATCCGTGGACGGAAGGCCCTCTTTACGCCGCATGGAGTCATCTCGCTCGATGATGCTGACGGGGGCGAGCAGGTCGATCAGATGCCGCACGGTCATGGCCTTGCGGGCCTCGGCTCCGGCAGTGAGGAATTGGGCCGCGAGATGGTCGCGGTATTGGTCCAGGATGAGGCCCGGCAGACCATCGCTCTCTGCAAAGACCAGACGGCGGGCCTCGGCGCCAGGTGCGAACGCGTCGCGGCGAGCAATGGCCGCGGCCAATCGCTCCCGCCAGAATGCGTCATCCGCCTGCGTGTTTTTGTCCCAGCAGAAGGCCCGGGCCAGGATCTGGGATCGGGGATTGTATTCGGCGCGAGCCAGCCAACGCCCATCATGGGCTCGCACATCCACTATCGCCCCGGCCCTGGGCGCGCCCTCCACTCGCGCAATGGCTCCGCTAAAGATCCAGGGATGCCGTTGGCGCACCGGTTTATCCTTGCCAGGTTTGAGGAAAATGGCGGGCATGAGGCGTTGCGTTCGGAAAAAGGGAGGCGTTTGAAGGGGACAAGTCTTGTCGTCTATGATAAGGACAATGGCGAAGCATGAACGCCAGCGCCCATCCTCCATCGTCTATTC
>DUEQ01000337.1 GCA_011192085.1 Caldilineae bacterium | reverse complement strand
GGCCGCGACGGGGGCGTGCGGGGAGGACGACGCGGCGGCGTGATGGTGGCGGCCGGGGTGTTGGTGATCGATGGCGGTGGAGGCGTTGGCGTCAGCGTGGGCGCGAGGGGCGGCGTGGGCGTGACGCTGGGGGTCAAGTCGGGGGCGTCTGTGGGGGTGATGGATGCCGGCGTTTCCTCTGACGCATGCGTGGGGGCGAGGGCGGGGGTGGAGGGCGCCCCCTTGTTTGTGGTCGGCGCAGCCGGGGCGCTTGCTGTGGGCGTTTGCGTGGGGGCCGCGGGCGACCGGTCATGGGAAGGGGATTCCAGATTCGACGCGCCCGATGAGTCGCCGGGCCCTTTGGTTGCGGTTTCGAGCGCCTGATCGGATGAGAAAACCGGTGAGGCGACCATGGGCGAGGGGGAGGGCTTGCTCCATCTATCCGTCAGCGCGGGCGTATGCCAGAATCGGGTAAAGATATACACCGTGCTCAGCAACAGCGCCAGGGCGAAAACGGTGGCAAAGGGCATCAATCCCATCAGGCTGCGGCCAATGTTGGAGATGGCGCTTTCCCATCGTCGGGAGGGACGTTGAGCGCCCGCGCTGAGGAAGGTGGAACGGCCTGGTCGGAGGCTATGGGGTGGCGGAGGCGTCTCCTCCAGCGCGGTCCGCACGCGTTCCGCCATCTCCACCAACGGAGCGAGTTCCGAATGAAGCCTGCGCCAATCTGTTCGGTTGTCTAACGCCTGATCCAAGAGCGAATCATGTTCGTTTTGCGGGTTCATTCGTTCTCTGCGGTGGTCTTGGTTTGATCGAACATCTTACGGAGATTGGCGAGCCCTCGGCGCTGAAGCGCCCGCACAGCCTCTTCGGTTTTGTTCAGGATTTGCGCCACCTGAGGGGCGGTCAACCCTTCACCGAAGCGGAGGATGATGACATCTTTTTGATCCTCGGTGAGCTGTTGGATGGCGTGCCAGATGATTTCCCTTTCCATTTTTTCATCGACGAGATGGAGGGGGTCCTCATCGGGCGATGTGGCGAGGGTGTCGTAGAGGGCCTGACTCGGGCGGCGTTGTCGATAACGTACATCATCGACGATCACATTGTGGGCGATTCGGTAAAGCCATGACTGGAGCTTATCTTTGGCGAATTTCTTTCGGTCTAAGGCTTCCAACATCTTGAGGAAAACCGTCGATGTCAGATCCTCCGCTCGGTGAGGGTCGCGCACGTGGCGGTAAATGTAGGCGTAGATTTTGGGCGCGTACGTGTCATAGATGGCGGCAAGCGCTGCCGGGTCCCGTTTACGCGCTCGTTGCAGTAGCAATGCCTCGTTAGACATGATGGCGCCACATGTCAAGGCGGGAGCGCCAGAGAGCGCTTATCGCCTTCTTTGTTGGATGGGGCCAGCGCCCGCATCTAACGGTAGAGACGATCATGCGTAGGGATTCCGTATGGGAAACATCAGAAATTGACTGCACCATATCGCATTTGTTTGTTCCTTCATCCTGGCCAGGCATTCGGCCGCGCCTGCGAAAAGGAACACCCCAACCTGCTGTAAGAGGGACCCGAATGACTGCACCACGTCGAATGATGAGAGAAAGGGGGCGAACGCCATCGTAGGACCCCACGGAGGCTGGAATCCGCTGCGATGGCGTTCCCCGAAGGAGACGAGTCCGTCCGCTTCAGATACGCTGTGGCCTGGCTTTAGGGCACGGTTTGCCGTTTCGCGCCGCAGTAACGGCAATAGCGATCGTCGGGTCCGAATTCCCTGCCGCAATTCCGGCAATATCGATCCAGATTGCTTTGTGAAGCGCGGATGGTGGTTGAGGCGGAACGCGTTTTGCGTTTGGCTTTGGGAGCTGAGCCGGCCGCGGGCAAAGCTTCGTTCTCATCCGTTTCCCGAGTCAGCCACAAGCCCACAGCTCCCCCCACAATTAGGAGAAGGGCGGCGACGCCCAAGAGCAGGATCCAGGGATTCCCGGTTATCCCGGTTGCCGTTTTGTCTTGCGTCTCTTCCGCGGGAGGAGGCGTTGGCTGCAACAATGCGCCCGAGGATGACGCGGTTTCGGGCACGGTCAGCGCGCCGCTGGCGTTCACATACGTGATTTTCTGCCGAATAGCCTGATCCTTGACCTCGCCCACCGTTCGCTGAAAGAGATGGACTTCATCCTGGGTCGGGCCCTGTTCGTCAGCGGGCGGGTCCAGCTCGATATCTTTGCTGCTGGGCGGCAGCAATGCCTCGATGTTGGCTTCGTTCGTGCTGAGATAGCCCGCAGGAAGTTCGAAGTCCACGATGCGCTGGTCGCCGTTGATGGCGAGGGGGGTGTAGTATTCCACCCGGAAGACAGGGAATTGGGGGGAGAAGACCAGTATGCGTTTCCCATCCGCGGTCGTCTCCTCCCGCCAGTCGTTGACGAGCAACCGCCCGGAGCTTTCGGCTGTGGCCACCGCGTTGAGTTCCGCGTCCGCGGGAAGTGGGATGCGGAGTTCACTGCCAGGCGTGGCGAGTTCGCCGTCGATGATGACGAGGAGGCTGGGATCATCATATTCGGGCCAGAATTTGATGAGGAGCCATTGGAGTTCGACCGGCTCCTGTGCGCTGGCGGATCCCAGGAAAAACGC
>DUEQ01000336.1 GCA_011192085.1 Caldilineae bacterium | reverse complement strand
TCCTCATGCTCAAGAATCTGCGAGATAAAATTTTCACCCTAGAGGACGAAACGAAAGAACAGGAAGAGGAACTCGTGGAAGTGATTCAGGCGTCGCCGGAAGCGCCTGCAGAAGCGCCCGAGACGCCTGCACCCGAGGGGACGTTTGGGGAATTGCCCTTGCTCCCCCTGCGCGGGGTGGTCATGTATCCCACCATGTGGCTGCCCATCACCGTGGGCCAGTCCCGCTCCATGCGCCTCCTCGACTACCTGGTGGAAAAAGACCTGAAGCTCATCGCCCTGGCTGCGAGCAAAGACCCCGAGCTGGAGGAGCCGGGCCCGGATGAGATCCACCGCGTGGGCGCGGTCGCCCGGATCCATCGCATGGTGCGCTCTCCCGATGGCGCAGTGCGGCTCATGCTCCACGGCCTCGAACGCATCCGCATCGAAGCATACACCGCGGAGGAGCCCTTCCTGCGGGTGCGCTATCAGCAGATTCCGGACCGGGAAATGCGCGACCTGGAGGAGCAGGCCCTGGCCGCCTCGGCCAAAGACCTCTTCTCTCAACTCGTCTCCCTCTCCCCCCAAATGCCCGAGGAGATGGAATCCGCGGCCCGCAACGTGGAAGGTGAATTACAGCTCACTTACCTGCTGGCCTCCAGCGCCGGTCTTAAGCTCGCGGACGCCCAGGCCATCCTCGAAGCAGACCCGCTGAAGGAAAAACTGCGCCTGCTGAACGCGCTGCTGCGCACCGAGGTCAAAATCCGTCAGCTCGCGCAGAAGATCCAGGAAGAAGCCCAGGGCGAGATGGAGAAGGCGCAGCGTGATTTCTACCTGCGCAAGCAGATGGAGGTGATTCAGCGGGAGTTGGGCGAGGAGAACCCCCAGTTGGAGGAGATCAAGGAGCTGGAGGAGCGCATCGACGCCGCGGGCATGCCCGAAGAGGCGGAGAAAGAAGCCCGTCGCGAGCTGGAACGCATGCGCCGCATCCCCATCCAGGCCCCCGAATACTCGGTGATCAAAACCTATCTCGACTGGATGGTAAGCCTGCCCTGGCAGAAGCGCACCGAAGACAACCTCGACATCGAACATGCGCGTCAGGTCCTGGACGAAGATCACTACGGCCTTGAAGACATCAAAGACCGCATCCTTGAATTCCTGGCCGTGCGCAAGCTGCGGCAGGAGCGCAAGGACGAAGCGCCCTCGGACGACCTGCCCACCGATTACATCCGCAAAGACCGGGAGGGCGTCATCCTCTGTTTTGTGGGCCCGCCCGGCGTGGGCAAGACCAGCCTGGGACTGAGCATCGCCCGGGCCATGAACCGCAAATTCGTGCGCCTGGCCCTGGGCGGCATCCGCGACGAGGCCGAGATCCGCGGCTTCCGCCGCACCTACATCGGCTCCATGCCCGGCCGCATCATCCAATCCCTGCGCCGCATCGAGAGCCGCAACCCCGTCTTCATGCTCGACGAGGTGGACAAGCTGGGCCGCGATTTCCGCGGGGACCCGGCCAGCGCCCTGCTGGAGGTCCTCGACCCCGAGCAGAACAGCGATTTCCGCGATCACTACCTCGACGTCCCCTTCGATCTCTCCGAGGTCTTCTTCATCACCACGGCCAACTGGCTTGATCCCATCCCCGGCCCCCTGCGGGACCGCATGGAGATTATCGAGCTTTCCAGCTACACTGACCGGGATAAGGTTGCCATCGCCAAAGGCTACCTCATCCCCCGCCAGATCCGCGAAAACAGCCTCCGGCCCGAGGAGATCGCCTTCGACGACGGGGCCATCTGCAAGATCATACGAGAATACACCCGCGAAGCGGGCGTCCGCACCCTGGAGCGCCGCATCGGCGCCATCGCCCGCAAGGTCGCGACCCGGGTGGCCGCGGGCAACGCAGAGCCCGTGCACATCACCGAGGACAACCTGGCCGAATGGCTGGGACGACCCCGGTTCTTCGACGAGGCCCACGAGTGGGTGAAAGCGCCCGGCGTGGCCACAGGCCTGGCCTGGACCCCTTACGGCGGGCAGGTGCTCTACATCGAGGCCACGGCCATGCCCGGCAAGGGACGGCTCACCCTCACTGGCCATCTGGGCAACGTGATGAAAGAATCGGCCATGACCGCGCTCAGCTATGTGCGCAGCGCAGCCGACCGCTACGACATCCCCGGCCAGTGGTTCTACCAGCACGATATCCACGTCCATGTGCCCGCGGGCGCACAGCCCAAGGACGGCCCCTCCGCAGGCATTGCCATCGCCACCGCGCTCCTCTCCCTGGTGACTGGGCGCTGCGTGCGCGAGGGCTTCGCCATGACGGGCGAGATCACCCTGCGGGGCAAGGTCACCCGCATCGGCGGCGTGCGCGAAAAGGTGCTGGCCGCGCATCGCCAGGGCCTGACCCACGTCATCCTGCCCGAGCACAATGAACCCGACCTGGAGGACGCGCCCGACGAAGTGCGGGAGCAGCTCGCGTTCCACTTCGTGCGCACAGTGCAGGATGTGTGGGACCTGGCCCTGTGTGAGGAAGTGGTGCAGCCGCCCCCGCCAGGTCTGAAAGAAGAGGGCGACACGCCCACGACGTCTGATGACATCGAAACTCCGGAAATCTCCGAATCGGAGCGCTAACGCCACAGAGAAGGAGATCGGAATAACCCTCCCCGCGTCTTTGGAAGCTCCGTCCCAAGCCTCACGTGGAGAGGTGACAGAACACCCATACGCCGACACTTTTGCCATGCCCACGCCTTACGACCACATCAACCAGCACAACGCCCAAAAGCAGTACAACTCCCGCATGTGCTTTGTCTGCGGAGTCGAGAATCCCGCGGGCCTGCACGCCCACTTCTATCAGATCGATGAGAGCGCCTGCGTGGCCCGATTCCTGCCCGCGGACCATCATCAGGGCTATCCGAGCCGGGTCCACGGCGGCGTCATCGCCTCCATCATGGATGAGACCATGGGCCGCGCGGTCTGGGGCGACGCCAAGACCTGGGGAGTCACAGCGGAGCTCACCCTGAAATACAAGCTGCCTGTGCCCATGGGCGAGATGCTCACCGTGGTGGGCAGGCTCACCCGCGACACTCGGCGCGTCTTCGAGGCCGAGGGCGAGCTTCTCACCGCGGATGGCCGGGTGGCGGTGGTCGCCCACGGCAAATACATCAAAATCCCGCTGGAGCGCATCCTGAAGGAGACCGCGGCCGCGGGCCTGGACCCCGATCTGGAACTCTTCATCATCCCCGACCCTGAATGAGAGAGGCGGTTCATGAACATCACTCGCATCAATCACATCGCTATCGTCGTCCATGACCTGGATGAAGCTGTCCGCACCTATCGCGACAACCTCGGCCTGATCGTGAGCAAGCGTCTGATCATGCCCGAACAGGAGGTGGCGATCGCCTTCCTGCCCGCGGGCGACAGCGCCATTGAGCTCATCTCCCCCACCACCGAGACCTCGGGCGTGGCCAAATATCTGGCCAAGCGGGGCGAAGGGCTTCATCACATCTGCCTGGAAGTGCCTGACGTGCACGCCAGTCTGGAGGAGCTGGCCGCGCGGGATGTGCAGCTCATCAACCAGGAGCCCATCCAGGCGGCTGAGGGATTGGGTTTCTTCGTCCATCCCAAAGCTGCGCACGGCGTGCTCATCGAATTCCTGGAGCCGACGCCCGCCTCCTCAAACTGACGCCTTCCTTCCTTCCAACGATCCCCCAACCAGCGATGACCTTGATCCTTGGCATTGAAACCTCTTGCGATGAGACCGCGGCCGCGGTGGTGCGGGATGGCCGCGTCATGCTCAGCAATGTGGTCGCCTCGCAGATCGACCTGCATCGTCAGTATGGCGGCGTCTTCCCCGAGATGGCGTCTCGCCAGCATGTGCTGGCCATCATCCCTGTCATCCGGCAGGCCCTGGCGGACGCGAGCGTCAGTTGGGATGAGCTGGACGCGGTGGCCGTGACCCGCGGCCCGGGCCTGGCGGGCTCGCTGCTGGTGGGCGTGAACGCGGCCAAGGGCGCGGCCTGGGCCCGCGGCCTGCCTTTGCTGGGGATCAATCACCTGGAAGGGCATGTGTACTCCAACTGGATCGAGGCCGAAGGCAACAATCCCGACAAAACCTTCCCCGTGCTGGTGCTCATCGTCAGCGGGGGACATACGGAGCTCATCTTGATGCATGATCACGGGCAATATGAACGGTTGGGCGGGACCATCGACGACGCTGCGGGGGAGGCCTTCGACAAGGTGGCCCGCGTCCTCGGCCTCGGCTATCCCGGCGGCCCAGCTATCCAGAACGCCGCCCAAACGGGCGAGCCCCGCGCCTTCCGCTTTCCGAAAGCCCGCACGCAAAATCTCTACGATTTCAGCTTCAGCGGCCTGAAGACCGCGGTGCTGCGCGCGGTGCAGCGCATCGAGGGGCAGGACCTCTCATCCAGCCGCAAGCTCACCCCCGGCGAAAATCTGCCCCCGCAGACCGTGGCCGATCTGGCCGCGTCCTTCCAGCGGACCCTGGTGGACGCGTTGGTGGAGAAGACGGTCGCGGCCGCGCAGGAGAGGGGCGTCACCGAGATCTGCGTCTGCGGCGGGGTGTCGGCCAACGCGGTCCTGCGCCAGACCATGCGCGAGCGCGCGCCCGTGCCCGTCTCCGTCCCGCCCATCCACCTTTGCACCGACAACGCGGCCATGATTGCGGCCGCGGGGCATTACCGCTTCCTCGCGGGCGAGCGCGCGGGCCTGGAGATGGACGTCATCCCCAACCTGCCGTTGGTCCTTTAGATCTGGTCGCCCGCGCCCGCCTGGCTTGCTGGGGACTTTATTTGCTAGATTTACTCTCGATACAGCCGCACGCGGCGGTTGGGCTCGCGGCCGTAGGAGTGGGAGATGAGGTTGGCCTCGCGGGCGAGCTGATGTTGCAGGCGTCGCACCTCGGGCGGCTGGGGCGAAAGTTCGACCACGGGCGCGCCCGCCAGCACCTTCTCCACCCCGCGCATGGTTTCCTCAATGGCCAAACCCACCGGATCCGCGGTATCCACCCGTAGTGCGAAGATATCGGCCAGCAGGGTCTCCATCTGGTGGACGGTGTTGGAGCGGAGGACATAAATGGGGATGCCCCGCTCCTCGGCCTCGCTGATGGGCTGCGGGCGCTTGCGATAGTAGTTCTTCAGAGTGATGACCGCGGAGGCCCGGCGCAGGTCGTTGACGATCTCGATGGGCACGCCCAGATTCTGCGCGGCAGAGCGTAGCCGGTTCTGGCCTACCCCGTAGGGATAGATGCGCGCAGCCCGCACCGCGCCGCTGCGTTCATCCCGGCCATGGAAGGCCTCCCGGTCATAGCCATTGTCGTAGCGAGATCGTTTGGGCAGGCCCGTGCGGTCCTTCTTCAGGGAATCGCCCTTCTCGATGATGATCTCGCCGTTCTCGTTGCGATAGCGGGTCTCGGGTTTTAGGAGCCGGTCCCGCAGGATCGCGTCCACGGCCTTGCTCACGTCGTGGTGGACGATGAGGTGCTGGCGATCCACGATCTCGATGAGCACGTCAAAGGTCGGGGGCGAGCGTCGCTCCAGCACCGATTTCTGCGTGCCCCGGCGGCGAGCCTCCTCGTCCGACAGAGTGACCGACTCGATGCCGCCCACCAGGTCGGAGAGGGTGGGGTTGAGGAGCAGGTTGGCCAGGGTGCGGCCGTGCGCTGTGCCGATGAGCTGGACGCCCCGCTCCGCAATAGTGCGTGCGGCTTCGGCCTCCAAGGCGCGGCCGATCTCGTCGATGACGATGACCTCGGGCATGTGATTCTCCACGGCCTCGATCATGACCTCGTGCTGCTCGGAAGGCTTGCGCACCTGCATGCGTCGGGCCCGACCGATGGCGGGA
>DUEQ01000335.1 GCA_011192085.1 Caldilineae bacterium | reverse complement strand
TTCTTTCAAGGAGACTTCTCATGTCTGACAACGTTCGTGTCGCCATCGTTGGCCTAGGCAACTGCGCTTCGTCCCTCATCCAGGGCGTCTATTTCTATCAGGATGCCCAGGATGACGATTTCATCCCCGGCCTGATGCACGTCAATCTCGGCGGTTACCACATCCGCGACGTGGAGTTCGTGGCCGCGTTCGACGTGGACGCGGACAAGGTGGGCAAGGACCTGTCTGAGGCCATCTTCTCGGGCCAGAACAATACCTACGTCTTCCATCAGCCCCCGCGCATGGGCGTGAAGGTGATGCGCGGGCCCACGCTGGACGGGTTGGGCTACTACCTGAAGCAGGTCATCGAGGAATCGCCCGAGGAGCCGGTGGATGTGGCCCAGGTGCTGCGCGACACGGGCGCAGACGTGCTTGTGAATTATCTTCCCGTCGGCAGTGAGAAGGCGACCCGCTGGTACATGGAACAGGCCCTGGAGGCGGGGGTGGCCGTGGTCAACGCCATGCCCGTATTCATTGCCACCGATCCCATCTGGCAACAGCGCTTCTACGATGCGGGCCTGCCCATCATCGGCGACGATATCAAGAGCCAGGTGGGCGCGACCATCACCCATCGCATCCTCACTCGCCTGTTTGAGGACCGGGGCGTGCGCATCGACCGCACCTACCAGCTCAACTTCGGCGGCAACACCGATTTCCTCAACATGCTGGAGCGATCCCGCCTGGAGAGCAAGAAGATCTCCAAAACCCAAGCTGTCACCAGTCAGCTCACCGAGTCTGATCTCCCGCCCGAGAATATCCACGTGGGCCCCAGCGACTACGTGCCCTGGCTGCAAGACCGCAAATGGGCGCATATCCGCATCGAGGGCACGACCTTCGGCAACGTGCCCCTGAACATCGAGTTGAAGCTGGAGGTGTGGGACAGCCCCAACAGCGCGGGCGTGATCATCGACGCGGTGCGCTGCGCCAAATTGGGTCTGGATCGGGGCCTGAAGGGCGCGCTCGTGGCCCCCAGCGCCTATTTCAAGAAGTCTCCCCCCATTCAGTTCACCGACGATGTGGCCCGGAAGAAGCTAGAAGCCTTCATCGCCGGGACCAACAACGAGACCCTGCCTCCCATGGCCAAAACCGAAACCCAGCCCGAACCCGAACTGGCTTTTGCCTAAAGTCTGCTTGGCTTGAGGTGCGTCGCCCTTGCCGAAGGGCGACGCACCTGGGATGGCCTCCCCCTGAGCGCAGTTCGGGGGGAGGTTGGAGGGGGCCATTGGGCCAGATTGGCAGGGCCAGAAGATTCGTCAGTTAGCCAGCCCGACAGGTCAGAAACCTGGTCGGCGCAGCAGGGGAATGGCCCGGAGTTCGGTGTAGATGGAACCGTCGGGGTGGAGCTGGCTGCGCATGAGGTGGATGGTGTGGACAGGCAGGACGCCCAGCTTCTCATAACCTCGCAGGCTCAGCACCTGCTCCCCCAACTCGCGGCGTTCCCGGCTCCCCGCGTATTTCTTCACCCGAGCCAGGGTGAGATGCCCGTTGAAGGCCCGCTTCTCCCGGGGCCAGCCCAGCCGCGCCATGGCCTTGTCCACATCTCCGGCCAGCTTTTGCAGCTTCCGGGCTTCATCGGCCACTCCCACCCACAACACGTTGGGACGGCGGGCGTTGGGGAACATGCCTAGCCCGCCCACGGGCAGCTCGAAGGCCGCATGGCGGCCAGTCACTGCGGCCAGGGCCTCGACGATGGCGTCGATGCGGGCGACGTCGGTGTCGCCCAGGAATTTGAGGGTGAGATGGATGCCCTCGGGCCGGGACCAGCGCAGGGGATGGGAAGCCAACTTGCGCTGAAGCTGCCGCTGCGCGGTCTGGAGCGCGGCCAGCAGCTCGGGCGGGAGATTGATGGCGATGAAAAGACGGTAGTTCATGATGAGATCATCCCTCGAAGCAAATCAAACCCGTAGCGGGCCGCGCCGATGAGCGCGGTGTTTGGGTTCAGCACGACATGCACGGGCATGCGCACCAGGCGGTCCGCGAAGCGCCCCTTGCGGATGAAGTTCTGCATGAAGGGGCCATGACTCAAAGCGTCGAGGATGCGGGGCGGAATGCCTCCCGCCACATAGACCCCGCCCGTAGAGAGCGCCTTTAGGGCCAGATTGCCCGCCTCCGCGCCCAGGATGGCGATGAACAGGTCAAGGGCGGCTGCACAGAGGGGGCAGGGCGGGGCATGCTTCAGCGCCGCGGTGACAATGACCGGAGTGGGATCATCGGCCTGGAGGAGCTGTTGGGTCAGCCAGGGCGGTTCGGGCGCATAACCGCTATCCTTGAGGAATGCGTAGAGGTTGGGGATGCCCACGCCCGAACACACCCGCTCATAACTCACGTGATCCATGCGCCGCATCAAAAAACGCAGCAGCGCGATCTCCAGCTCATTGCGGGGCGCGAAGTCGGTATGTCCGCCCTCCGACGCATACGCCCGATACGCGCCGCCATCCCAGACGAGATAGGCTTCGCCCAGCCCCGTGCCCGGCGCGATGACCGCCAACGCGCCCTGGGGCTCGGGCTCGCCCGAGTGCAATGTGTGCAGGTCATCGGGCGTGAGCGCGGGAATGGCATAGGCCGTGGCCTGCAGGTCGTTTACCAGACGGACGGGGATATCGCCCAGGCGGGCCCGCAACCCCTGCTCGGTGACCACCCACGACAGGTTCGTGGCCTCGGCCTTGCCCGCGACCACGGGCCCAGCCACGGCCAGGCAGGCCGCATCGATGATGGCATCATGTTCGGCCAGGAATGCATCCAGCAGACGGGTGAGGCTGGAGAAGTCGCGGCTGGGATAGCGTTGTTGGATGAGGGGCGTTCGGGCGTCGCCGTCGTCGGGGTAGAGGGCGAGGATCGATTTCGTGCCCCCGATATCGCCTGCGAGGAGCATGGGCGTGTGAGCGTGTGAGCGTGTGGGTGTATCAGCGTATCAGCGTGAGGGCGTGTCAACGTGTCAGCGTGTCAGCGTTGGGAGAAGGGAGGCGTGAGGGAGAAGGGGGCGTCGGTCCAGACAAAGTGGAAGCGTTTTTGATAACGTTGCAGCAGGCGCAGAACGGGCGCGCCGAAGATGAGGATTAGCGCGGCGTTGCCGAGCCCCCGCCACAGGTCCCAGGCGAAGGAGGTGATGACGTAGAACAGCGCGTAGGCTTTGACGATCTCGAGGGGGCTGTCGCCCGGCTGCCAATAGCGCGCGGCCTGCTGCGGCTGAAATACGAAGGGCCAGAACCACAGGTTCATGACCAGGCCGTAGAACAATCCCAGCAGGAGGCCCACGCCCGCCAGGATGGCGATTTCCCACCGGGTTCCGGGGCGGACGTGGGGGACGAGTCCGGCGATGGCCCCCACCCAGCCCGCGGCGAACATCTGATAGGGCAGCCACGGGCCCACCCCGCCGGTGAGGAACGCGGACGCCAGCAGGGTGACCAGTCCGGCCAGAAAGCCGAACTGGGCGCCAAACGCGTATCCCGCCATGATGGGCAGGAAGAAGACGCCGGAGAATCCGCCCGGACCGGGGATGAAGCGCAACATCGCGCCCACCGCGGCCAGTGCGCCCAGCACGGCCAGGGTTTTTGCGTTCATCTCGTTGGATTGCATCCCCGCGGCCACCGCGGCCAGGGATAGGAGGCTCACCAGCGAGAGGATGAGCATGGCGTCGCCGCTGTGGGCCATGGCGTTCATCTGGCTTTGCTGCGGCCGCGGGCCGAAGAAGGGTGACAGAAACGCGGCCGCGCCCAGCGCACTGGCCAGGATGAGGATCAGGTTGGCGTAGGATAATCTGCGGGTGGGCATGATGTCGAAAATACGTCCAATGTCCAACGTCCGAAGTCCCATGCCTTTCTGGGTTTGGACGTTGGCGTGTTATCCGGTTTGCAAGTTGCAGGTGGCAAGTTGCAGCTCTATTCCTCCTCTCTTCCTGCCACGTGCCCCCTGCCACCCTGTTTCAATAACATCGACGCGCGAACGCTCTCAGACCGGTTACTGAATACTGTCCACGGATTACAGATTCCCCCCGCGCATGCGGGCCAGGATGGCGGCCAGGCGCTCGTTGCCGCCCGCGGGCGGACGCCAGTCCACCCACACGACCTCCGCCCCCTGGTCCTTCAGGCTCTCTGCGAAGATCTCCAGGCCTACATTGATGGCGCTCAATGGCCCGGTCAAGCTCTCCAGCGTCACGGGCTGACCTTCGGTCAGGGGATTCAGGGCCTGCACCCGCTGCCCCGCGTAGGCCACGCCCTCTTGATTGCTGGTGAAGACCTGAACGCCCGCGGCCTCCAGCGTCTCGATCTGCGCGGCCATGTCCTGCGGGTCTTCATCGGTGCCCACGACAACGGCCACGAATTCGAGATGTCGCCCCTGGGCCTGAGCCTCTTTTCGAGCTTCCTCGATGGCCGGGGCCAGTTCGCCCGCGGGGTCGGGATGGGAACCGTAGCCCAACACCACATCCAGCAAGATGAGCGCGGTCTCGGGGTCCGCGGCCTCCTGATGCAGGCGGCGGATGCGCAGGTCGTTGTCCATCATGGGGTGCAATCGCCCCACGGTGAACACGTCCTCGCCCAGGTCGACAATGGTATTGCCTTGGCTCTGCATGGGGTTCGTCAGGTCGGCCACGCCGTCGAGATGGAGATTGGCGTAGAGGTTGGGCAGCATATCCCGCAGGATGAGCAGCGCCTCGTAGGCCAGGGTTCCACCCGAGAACAGCCCGCGCAGGTATTTCTGACCCGCCGCGAAGGGGTTTTCCTCGGTCGCGAGGGGCTCTTCGGGCAGATCATTCAGCAGGGACGCGGCCAGCTCCGCGGCTTCGTCCAGGGTGCGGGCGAAATGCAGGTTGCCGTCCACAGGCTTGTCGGGCTCGAAGCCGATGAAATCGACCACGACCGGTTTGCCCGTGGCTTTGGCTGCGCGCAGCAGACTTCGGGCCACGCGGTCGGCCGGGGGTTTGGAGATGATGACGATGACTTTCGTCTCGGGGTCACGACGGAAGAGGTCCAGGGCCTGAAGCGCGGTGATGGCCCCGACCTCCTCCTTCAGGTCCCGACCGCCCGTGCCCAGGCCATGGGTCACCCCCGCGCCCAGCTGGTGAATGCGAGCGGTGACTTGCTGCAAGCCCGTGCCCGAGGCCGCGATCACGCCGATCGCGCCCCGCCGCACCCGGTTGGCGAAGCCCAGGCCCACGCCATTGACGATGGCCGTGCCGCAATCAGGCCCCATGACCAGCAGGCCCTTCTCCCGGGCTGCCTGCTTCAGGCTCACCTCATCCTCCAGTGAAACATTGTCGCTGAAGAGGAAGATGTGTTTGCCTAATTCCAGGCCCTTGCGCGCGACCCCGGCCGCGTACTGGCCCGCGACCGAGACCAGCGCCCATTGCGCGTCGGGCAGCATCTCCGCGGCGGATTCGACGCTCTTGGGGCGGTAGCCTTCCTGCGCCGTGCTGCTCTGGCGCTGGGTGAGGAGCGCGTCCACCTGAGCTAAAGCCTCCCGGGCCGCGTCCTCGTTCTCGGCTTTGACCACGATGATGAGGTCGTCCGCGCCGGCAGCCTGAGCCTCGGGCGTGAGGAGATCGCTTTGGACGAGGATGTCTTTGTTGGCGTCGGTGCCCATAACCACGCCCGCGTCCAACACGCCGGGCAGACCCACAAGTTCTCGTTGCAATTGCATCAGCACGACGGAATCGTAATACGCGCCGCGCCAGATTTCGGATTGAATGGTGCTCATGGCGTCATCGATGAAGGCGAGAGGTGAGAGGGGGGTGAATGGTGATGAGTCGGCGTGTCTTTTGTCAGGAATCATCTCCCTTGAGCAAGAGGGCCGCGATCAGAGCGATGAGAAGCGCGACCAGCGCGCCGCCGATGGCCATGGCCGCGGGGCGCTTTTCGGGCGGGATGTATTCATCCAACACATCGCGGGCCACGCCCAAAGCCACCTCTATCTCGGAGGGAGGTGCGTATTCGACGGGGGGCGCCTCAGCTCCTGCTTCGGGGGGATGGAGCTGGGCCTGCGTGAGCCGGTCCAGACTCTCCAGCCCCTGCCGCACGATGGATTTGGCCGTGGTCTCCACGAGACGTTGCCCCACGCTGGCGATGCGTCCGCCCACCTGGGCGTCGCCCGAATAGGTGAGTACAGTCTTGCCATCGACTTCCTCCAGAAGGGCGTCCCCGCCGCCACGGATGAAGCCTGCCGCGCCCCGACCATCCACATCCATGTGGAATTTCTCGGGCTCTTGCAGGTCGGAGAGCACGACCTTGCCATTGAATTTGCCCTGGACGGGCCCGACGCGCACATCCATGACGCCGGTGAACTCGGTGTCGCTGACTTTTTCCAGGCGTTCGACGCCAGGAAGGATCTTGGCCAGGACCTCGGGGTCCATCAACGCTTGCCAGATCACCTCGCGAGGGGCATCAAAGGTGTAACTGCCATTGAGTTCCACGGTATCTCTCCTTTGAGAGGGAATGGGA
>DUEQ01000334.1 GCA_011192085.1 Caldilineae bacterium | reverse complement strand
GTTTCCGACCATCCGCTGATCAAACATAAAGTCACCATTCTCCGAGACAGAGACACCGATTCCCTGCAATTCCGCAATCTGATCCGCGAGATCACGATTTTGTTGGCGTACGAAGCCACCGCCGACCTGAAGCTGTGCCCGACCAAAGTACAGACGCCCCTGGCCGAGGCCGAGGGGTTCGAACTGGAGGAGAGCATCGGCCTGGTGCCCATTCTGAGGGCGGGGCTGGGCATGGTCAACGGCATCTGGGAGCTGATGCCCCAAGCCGAGGTGTGGCACATCGGGCTCTATCGGGATGAACGCACCCTGAAGCCGGTGGAATATTACAACAAATTGCCCATCGCGCCCACGGTGCAGGTGGTGCTGGTGCTGGACCCCATGCTGGCCACGGGTGGATCCGCCGTGGCGACGATTGACATCCTCAAACGCTGGGGCGCTCAGCGCATCAAATACATGGGCATCATCGGCGCGCCCGAGGGCGTGAAGCATCTGGCTGAATCCCACCCCGATGTGGATATTTATCTCGCCGCATTGGACAAACATCTCACGCCCGAACCGCAAAAGCCCGGCGATCCCCCGCCAGGATTCATCGTCCCCGGCCTGGGCGATGCGGGCGACCGTCAGTTCGGCACGGGGTGAGTGCATCGAAATGAGCAAGCGACCAAGTTGGGATGAATACTTCATGGGCATTGCCCTAAAGGTGGCCGAGCGCAGCACCTGCGATCGAGCGCATGTGGGCGCGATCATCGTGCGCGACCGACGCATCCTCACCACCGGCTACAATGGCTCCCCCTCGGGGCTGCCCCATTGTGATGACATCGGTCATCTGATCGTGGACGGACATTGCGTGCGCACCCTCCACGCCGAACAAAACGCCATCATTCAGGCGGCTTACCATGGCGTCTCGGTGCGCGACGGCACGATTTATGTCACCCATCAACCCTGTCTCACCTGCACCAAGATGATCATCAACGCAGGGATCAAACGGGTTGTTTACGCGGGTGAGTATCCCGACAATCTGGCCCGGCAATTTCTGGCCGAGGCGGGCGTGAGCCTTCAGCGCCTTATCCTGCCCGAAGAGTTCCAAGACGCGATCGCACACAATCCGCAGGCAGGATGCGATGATCTCGCCATATGCGACTGAACTCCCCCCTTCGCCCTTCACTCCCCAACATTCTGGAGCATACGCCATGCATTTAGAAGACCAATTCGAAGAATGGCAACGCAATAGCCTGCTGCACATGAAAACCGCGGATGACTGGAAACCCGTCTGGCTGGGTCTGGGCCTGCTGGCCTTTGTCTTGGGCCTGGCATTCCTGAAGCGCGTCATCGAGCAACAAGAAGCGGCAAAGATCAACGCATTCCCCCATCCCGCGCCATAAGTCTTTACGAAAGATCGCATTTTCTATCCAGAAAGCTGAAGCCCTGTTATCTGCGGTGAATTGCAAGCGCTATCATGAAGGGGCCTTTCGTTGTCGCCCGGATCCCCATCCCCTGACATTGTCGTCCGTGACGCGCAGCCGGTTGCTTCCTGGTGCGAAATGGGGTAAGATGCGCTTATGATGCCAATTCCACACGTCGCTCAACATCGCCGGGTCCGCCTGGCGATGTTGTTTTTAGGCGCCGCGCTGCTGCTGACGGGATGCCGACGCCCACGCGCGGCTGTCCCCGCGCCAGCG
>DUEQ01000333.1 GCA_011192085.1 Caldilineae bacterium | reverse complement strand
GCCGGCGCGGCGGAGGCCTGCGGGGCCGGGGTGAGCTCCTGGCCTATGAGGGGGATGGGGGTGGGCGTGGCGTTTTCGGGCGTGGGCGTTTTGGTGGGGGTGGGGGTGGGCGAGGGGGAAGCGCCGCACCCGGCCAGGAGTCCGACGCCCAGAGCCAGGAGGATCAGGCTAAGAAGGAGGGAAAAGGGGTGTCGTCGTGGCATGAGAAGATTGTCCGAGGGGCGGTGAGGGATGTTTCGCGATAGGTTGGTAAAACAACGGGCGGCAGGTTGCAGGTCACCCGTGCGGCTTACTTGCCACATGCGACTTGCAAACCTGCCACCCAGGTCATGGGCTATTCTGGCATCAACGCTCGTTTCGGCTGATGATGCAGCGACGATGGCGCGGTTTTGGCTTATTTCGGCATCTGCTGGAGCATCTGGTAGGTCAGGGTGGGGCGTCCGTCGGAGGTGACGATGCTCCACTGTTGCAGCTCGGTGCCAGGGTTGGTCATGGAGAAGTTGAGGTTCCACAGGAAAGAGATGCCGACGTAACCGGTGCTCTTCATCCACTGATAGAACTCCACCGTCCAGCGGGCTTGTTCTTCCTGGGTGTTGTCGTTGGCGTAGCCGTAGTTGCTGTTCACCGCGGGACCGACGGCCCATCCGAATTCGGTGGGCCACAGGCGCTTGTTTACATCGCCGTACTTGACCATGATGTTGCGCGAGCCTTCCACGGTGGAGCGAGCAGACCAGGAGTGGTGGGGGCTGTCACAAGGCCCGCGGAAGCTGGCTCCGGTCTGATTGATGTAGTCACAGGCCTGCTGCCAGGTAAGGTTGGGGGGCACGTTGTAGCCACTGGGATGGATGCCGATGGCATCCGAATAGTTTTTCAAGCCATTTTGATACATGGCTTCCAAATACTGGAAGTCATCGACTGCCAGGTTGCCCACGTTGCCCGCGGGGGTGAGCGCGCCGCTGACCACAATCATTTGCGGACAGGCCGCCTTGATGGCTTGATAGCTCGCCTTGAGCAGTTGCATGTAGCGGGCGGGATCAAGGGGTTCGCCGCCCCATTCATACCACAGATTCTGCTCGTTCCACACCTCGATGGCCTTGACCTTGCCGCAGTAGCGGCCCGCGTACTGGCCCAGGAAGTTGGCGAAGGTGTTGGGGTCGGCGGGAGGGCCTTCGACGCTGAAGTCGGTGTTGGCCGGGCGGGCCCAGTCGGGAGCTTTGACGATGGATGCCAGGATGTTGATGCCCTGGCCAGCGAAGAAGTTGACCGCGTTGTCCTGGCCGCCCCAACTGATGGCTCCGGGCGAACCTTCCATCTCTTTCCAGGGCACCTGCCATTTCACCCAGTTGAAGCCCAGACCCTTGATGGCGTTGGCCGCGAAGCCCAGGTCGGCGCCGCCATAGGGTTGGATCTGGATGCCGTAACCGAACTGGCCTGCGCCAGCCGGGCGAGGACCTCCTCCGCCGCTCGCGGGCCGGGCCGCCTGTTTGGGCGGTTTGGGGATGTCTTTGGCCACCTGAACGGAATCCACCGGCCCTTGCGCGGTGACGCGGCTGGCGATGATCCAGACGGGTTTGCCATCCTGGCCTTCGAGCTGCCACCAATCGCCCTTTTTGTTCTTGCCGATGATCTTCAAGTGCTCGCCTTTCTTGAGCTGTCCCACGATGGGGTAGTTGGTGCCGGGGCCCTGGCGCAGGTTGGTGTCGCCGGTGGCGATGGCGATGGCGTAGGCCAGGGGCGAAAACAAG
>DUEQ01000332.1 GCA_011192085.1 Caldilineae bacterium | reverse complement strand
GTGCCTCTTTAATGGAGGATTGTAGGGGTTCTTGGGTGCGACGCATGACTTCGATGTTGAGCATGGATTCGAGTTCTTGGCGTTCCTGATAGGTGACCAGGGCGAGTTCATGGGCGCGGATGAGCACATAGGGATAGCCCGAGCCCTCCGCGTCCTGGTAGATGGCCCGGTGGACCCGGTCCACCATGCCCTCCAGCCGCGTCGCCCAAATGGGGATGTCGACGCGGGCGATGCGGGGTTCATGCTCGTGGCGAGAGACGTTGAGATAGAAGAAGGCGATGGCTTGGCCCGCGCGTCGGAAGTCCTGTTCATTGGCCTGGGCCGTGCTGGAGAAGAGGGCGCTGCGCTCATTGGGGCGCAGGTCCGCAAACAGGGCCGTGTCGGTCAGGGCCTGGTAGCGGCTGGCCCGCACGTTGGCCTGAGTGATCTCAGAATCAGGCAATTGGGCCACATGGAGCAGCCGCAGCACGTTGGCGGAGCGAGGCCGGGCCACATAGCCCAGGGGGATGGCTCCTGTGGCCTGGATAGCGGCCATGGCCCGGAGATAGGCTTCGATTCGCGCCTGCCCTCGCGCTTTGGCCTCCCCTTTTTGCTCCTCCCGCGTCCAGGTGAGCAGGGGGCCGTCGGTCATGGCCAGGATGAGCCTATCGAGGTCGTCACCCCAATGCTTACGCTCCGCCGCGGCCCATCGGGCCAGCTCGCGCATCTCCTCCAGTTCCCGCTGGTCGTTGATGGCCTGGGGGTGGAGCAGTTCCAGGTCCTCGTTGTAGAGGTCCTCCTCGCGATAGAAGAGCTGGGGGCGGGTGGCGACCAAGGGCGCTTCGCCCGTGCCCTGTCGCAGCACGATGACGCCGATGTTGATGAGGAAGTAGAGCGCGGGGCCGTGGCGGTCGGGATAGATCTGGGAGCCGTCCACCGCGATGAGGCTGACGTCTTCGGTCGCATCCGCGGGGATGACGCGGGCGTTGAGATGGTCGCCCAGGGGGCGCGCCCCGCGCCAAGTGCTATCCTGGCTCTTGGCGCGTTCGATCTTGGCGATGAGCGCGTCATCCGCCAGGTCGAAACGCTGAAGCGCGTCTCGGGCGCTGGCGATCAGTTGGGCGTAATCCACTCGGCGCCGGGCGATCTCCTCGCCCATGGCGTCCACCTGATCGACCAGCCGTCGTAGTTCGAGCATGGCGGCATTATACCATGGGAAACGCTAAACCGGGTCAAAGCGCTCTGTTTCGCGCATAGACGATCGACCATGGACGATAGATGATGGCGGTCGCCCATTGCCCAGCCGGATGACGCATCTGGCTGGGAGCGAGGCACCTCCAGCCTCCAGGGCGGATTCGCAATCCGCCCATCATGTCGCGTGCTCACCGCTCACTCTTTACCGCCCGCCAAAGGCCTGACCACGCGCGCAGGCTTCACCGCCCGCACCAGGCTTGTCTTCAAGCACGCAGCCCACAGATCCCGCAGCTCCAGGAAGATGGGTTGCCGGTGTCGCCAGTAATGGACCTGGTAGAACAGCATCCGCAGCAGGTAGCCGAATGCGGCGATGGTATGCATCAGCGCCACCTGTGCGGCGTTGTAGCGAGTGCGCAGGTCCAGGTCGAGGGAGTCGATGTTGTGGGCGTAGAATTCGGGCCCGAGCTGGCGGGAGCTGCCCCCGATGTGATGGGTGACGTGGATGGCCGGCAGGCATATCACCCCATAGCCCGCCTCGCGAATGCGTCGACACAGCTCCACGTCCTCTGAATACATGAAATAGCGTTCGTTCATGGGCCCGGCCGCGTCCAGGGCCGAACGCCGTAACAACATGCACGCACCCGAGACCCAATCCACGGGGATGGGGTCATCACTTTCGTAGAGGGAGCGAGGCAGCCATAGTCCTTTGAAACGATGGGGGAAAAGGCGGTAGAGGAAGGTGGCGAAGTTGAACATGGTGGCGAGGGAGGGATCGTACCCGGCCGCGCCGCCCTGCACCTTGCCTTTGGCCCCTTGCAGCCGCGGACCGGCTACGCCCACCTGGAGATGCGCCCCCATGAACGCCAGCATGTCCATGAGCGCATGGGGCGGCAGCTCGGTGTCGGGGTTGAGGAGGAGGATGTAGCGCCCTCGGGCCTGGCGGATGCCCTGGTTATTGCCCGCGGCGAAGCCGCGGTTGACCTCGTTGGCGATGATCTGCACTTGGGGATAGCGCTCCCGCACCAAGGCCAGGGAATCGTCGCTGGAGGCGTTGTCCACCAGCACGATCTCCATGGCCAGGTCGCCCTGAGCCGCGAGGAGGCTGTCCAGGGCCGCGGGCAGATACGCGGCAGCGTTCCAGTTGACGATGATCACCGAGAGGTCCACCGTCGCCTGGGCGGCCTCGTTCAGAAGGAGGGGTGTGGGGTGCGTTTCCACCGCGGGCATGATTATGCGACGTATCCCAAACCTTGCAAGCGCTCGCGGATAGCCCGCTCCTCTTCCTCTGTGAGTTCAATGCCCGAGCCGGAGAGCATATCCCGATCATCCTCTTCATAGATCACGGGCTTCTCCGCAATGGCGGGCTCGAACGCCTCCAGCAGGGGCTTGCCATCCATGGCCCGGGGGATGGGCGTATCCAGGAGGTGGAGGATTGTGGGGGCCAGGTCGATGAGCTCCGCGCCCTCCAGCTTCACGCCAGGCTTCACGCCATGCCCATACAGGATCACGATGCCCTCGATGATGTGCGTGCCCGTCTGGTCCAGCGCGTAGGCTGCGCCATGCCGCCCGAACTTCTGCTTGACGCCGAAAATGGGACCGTTCGGGTTGGCGTCGTAATCCTTCACCGCCAGATACTTGTCATCGACCCAGCGGATGAGCAGGTCGGGGGCGCGGTCGAGCAGGGGGCCTGTGTAGATCGCCTCCCGGCGCATGACCTGGGCCACCATGCGTTCCCCGGTGTCCGGGTCCCGCAGATCGTAGAGGGCCTGGGTCAATTCCTCGATGAATGCATCCACCTGGTCGGGGGGGATGACGCCTTCGGAGTCGCGGCCCTGGATGTTCAGGTTGATGTTGCCCAGGTTGCCCACGGAGTAGGCTTTCGTGCGGCTCCAGTCGATCTCGGCCTGCTCCATGAAGGTTTCCACCGCGGCGTGCGCGCCCGTGAACCGCTTGAGAAAGCCCTTCACGCCCACGGACAGATAGCGCTGGGCCAGGTAGAAGCTGTTTTTCACAGCCTTGCGCGCCACCCGCCGCGCCCGATCCCCTATCGTCAGCTCCCCGCCCTGCTTGTAGTGGAACCACCCCTGCTGCGCCAGCCAGCGGTCCAGATAGACCGTCTTGACAATGGGCCCCGCGCCGTGGTCTGACATGACGATGAGTGTGACATCCTCGGGCAGGGCGTCCACCAGCTTCGCCAGGTGCGCGTCGATGCGTTTGTAGACCTGGAGGATGGCGTCGTGATTGGGCTGGCTGGGGTCGGCCATGAGATGCCAGGAGCAGTGCTGGATGGCGTCGGTCTCCATCTCCACCCACATGTAGAAATCCAGCGGCTCCCGGTCGATGGTGCGCCACAGCAGCTCGAAACGCTTATCCACGCCCTCCAGGGTCTCCTTGAGATATTGGGCGTGGGATTTGCCCACGGTGCTGACCGCGATGAAGTGGATGTCGTTGACCTCCGCTTTTAGCTCGGGCGGGTAGGTGTAGGCCGAATCCAGGCCCGGCGTATCCAGTCCCGAAATGAGGAAGCCGTTGACCGGCTCGGGCGGGAAGGTCATAGGCACGTTGACCACGCCCACGCGGCGGCCTGCATCCGAGAGTATGCGCCACAGGCTGCGACCCGAACGCAGGGACGCGTTGGTCAGCTCCTGCTTGTAAGCGCCGGGAATGCGGCGCACGAAGTCGAAGATGCCGTGCTTGCCGGGGTTGAGGCCGGTGAGGAAGCTGGTCCAGGCCACCGCGGTGAGGAACTGGATGGTGGAGCGGAGTCCGCCAGACGCTCCGCCCGCCTGCAAGCGGGCCAGGGTTGGCAGATGCCCCTGGTCAATCCAGGGGTGCAGCAACGTCCAGGGCACGCCGTCCAGGCCGATGACCCAGACGCGTTGGGAGGGAGGGGGTAGGGGTTTGGGCATGGCTCGGTGTTCAGTAATCAGTAGTCAGTTCAGGCGTAACTGTTTAGGTCTGCGTTCATCTCGGCGCAGCGAAAGTGACGTTGATGGCGCGATTCCGTCAACCGTCATGCGTCAAACGTCAAATTTCAAATGAGGTGGAAACTGGGCATGCCAAGTCATGACGCTTGACGTTTTACGCTTGACGCTCGGCCATCAAACGAGGCCTGTTTCAAAGCAACATGCGTTATCAATCAGGATGTCTAAGCTGTTACGTTCAGGCAAAGCATGTTAGCACGAGTGTGCGCCCCCCGCCAATTCTTCACCGATTATTGAAACACGAGGTAATTGCGAAGGGCAATGAATCATGTCACGACGATGATAACGAAGGCTTGAAATCCTGCGTTGCAGGTGGCAGGCGGCAAGTGGCAGGCAACTCTGCGGAAACAACTTGCCACCTGTCGCTTGCAAACGGCTCGGGCCGCCAACGTCGTTTAACCCGTTTTCGTGGTGCGAAGCCGGGTGCGTTAGCAGTGACATCACGGCGCTTCGCCCAACGCCACCTGCACCTGGATGGGTTGGCCATCCCGGATGATGTCCAGCGTCACCATTTGTCCCACCTCGGTCTTCTCCTGCAGATAGGCGTCCAGGTCCTCCCAACTCGTCAGAGGAACGCCATCGATCGCGGTCAGGATGTCGCCGCCGATAAGGTAGCGGGTGTTGCCCAGGATGATCTCATCGGTGGCGGGGCGGATGCCCGCTCGCAGTGCGGGCGAACCCTCATAAATTTGGGCGATGAGCAGGCCGCGATCCACAGGCAGCCCCAGGGTTTTGGCCAGATAGGGCGTGATCTCATAGCCCAGATGCTCGATCCCCAGCCAGGGATGGGCGTAGCGGCCTTTTTCGATGAGCACGGGCGCGACCCGCTTAGCCTTGTTGATGGGAATGGCCAGGCCCACGCCCGCATTCGCGCCCGTGGGCGAGTAGATGGCCGAGATCACGCCGATGACCCGGCCCGAGGAATCCAGCAGGGGGCCGCCCGAATTGCCCCGATTGATATCGGCATCGGTCTGGATGACTCCGCGCAGCACCCGCCCTTCCTTCACCTTGATGGTGCGGTCCAGCGCGCTGATGACGCCCACAGTCATGGTGCGTTGGAAGCGCCCGAAGGGGTTGCCGATGGCGATGGCGAGCTTCCCCACGTTCAGTGCGTCGGAATCGCCGAGGGGAAGGGGGGAGATGTTCGGGGGAACCTCGTTCGCCTTGAGGACGGCCAGATCGTTGGACGGGTCCACGCCGACGATCTCGGCCGGCGTGACCAGCCCCGGCCCGAAGGAGACGTCGATGGTGTGCGCGTCCTCGATGACGTGATAGTTGGTCACGATATGACCCTGGTCATCCCACAAAAAGCCGGAGCCCGCGCCGCTCTCGGGAATGACGCCCCAGAAGAAGTCCCGACGCAGGATCTGGGTGGTGATGTTGACCACCGCGGGCGCGGTTTGACGGTAAATGCCTGTGAGGCGGGCCTCCAGGGCCGCGGTCTCATTCCCTTGCGCCGCGTCATCGCCCCATGGCGTTGAGATGGGGGGCGGAGGGGGCGATGTGGGGAGGGGCCTGGGCGTGGGGGCTGTTGCGGTTGCAATGGGGGAGGGCGTCATGGCCGTCGCCCGGCTTTCACCCAGCCTGAGGCCTGCGCCATAGCCCAAACTGCACGCGAAAACGACGGCTAGCGGCAAGAAGAGGAGCCAGATCATGGATGAGCGGGACATAAAGCCAGTATACT
>DUEQ01000331.1 GCA_011192085.1 Caldilineae bacterium | reverse complement strand
TCCACCTTCATCCGGTTGCTGGAACATCTTAAGCTGTCCTGGAAGCTCTTTCGCGATCCATCGGTCAGTGCGCTGGTTCGCTATGGCATCCCCATCCTGGGGTTGATCTATCTCATCTCGCCCGTGGATGTGATCCCCGACGTGCTGCTGGGTTTCGGGCAACTGGACGACGCCGCGGTGTTGCTGCTGCTCTCCCAGCTCATAGTCATGCTCGCGCCCGCTGACATCGTGGCCCGATATCAGCAGGCCGCCCGCGGCGCGGCTCCCGCCGCCGGAGAAGCTGACGCATCGCAGGAAGATGATGAGGTCATCGACGCGGATTACCGCGTGATTCCCTGATCCCTCGCACCATGTCGTCACCCCCTCGCAGCGATGACGCCCCCCTACTCCGACCTGCGGAGACCGCCCAGCGCCTCGGCATCCCCGCGTCCACCCTGCGGCGCTGGTCCCGACGCTTTGCGGCCTTTCTCTCGCCCCAAGCCAATGGTGCGCTCGGGGCCGATGGCGCGCGCGGGCATCGCCGCTATACGCCCGATGATCTGATGGTGCTGGCCCGCTGCAAGGCCCTGCTCAGCCAGGGATTCACCTTCGAGCAGGTCGCCCAGCGCCTGGAGAGCGATTTCGAGCCCGAGGCGTGGGTTGTGGAAGGGAAGATCGAGGAGGCCAAAGACGAGGGGAAACAGGGATCTCAGCCGCCCCAGACAGGCGATCTCATGCCAACGGAGGAGGCCGCCGATCTGGGCCAGATGATGACGCAGATGCTTGCCACCCTGTCGGGCAGCCAGCAGATGCTCATCACCGGGCAGCAGGCCGCGCGCGATTTGCTGAGCCTCATCATCCAGGACAACCTGAATCTGAAGGAAGAGAATAAGCATCTACGCGAGCGCATGGTGGAAACGGAGCGGCGCATCTTCGAGATGAAGCGGGAGATGACGCGGCATCGAGAGGAGGAGCGGGAGCGGATGCGGCAGATGGAGGCGTATCTATTTCAGTTGCAGCGCCAATTGGATGATCTGACGCGCAGCCAGCGCCCGCCAGCCTTTCCCCTCGCGACCGCACCCCACCTGCCTCCCCCTGCGCGGTCCGCCGCGCCACCGGTCTCCACCCCGC
>DUEQ01000330.1 GCA_011192085.1 Caldilineae bacterium | reverse complement strand
GAGTTCCGCTTCGCCCACGGTGAAGGCGTAGATGTCGATATCACCGCTTTCGAGCTGCGCCACGGCCAGGTTTGAGTCTTCTTGCACGGTGAAGACCAGGGAATCCACCCATGGCATTCATGACGCTGCTCCCTCACATGGGAGGCCATTTTGCTGTGGAAATAGGACCCGACGACGGATCACGGATCCGCCGGGAAAACGCGAACCTCCAAGAAAAAACAAAGGCCCCTGTGGAACGCCATGTTACGGATGGCCCCGCACCAAGAGAAAGTCCGACGGCGGCTGCTCGTCGGACTTTCCCTCCCACACACTACAAGGAGATACGCACTTAGTAGCACGAATCGCTTGTACATAAACTATAGCACGTTTTACGATGGCTGTCAATCTCTTATCGATACCCCTTCAGCGCGCGTTGCAGCTCGCGTTGCGCGTCCCGCTTGGCGATATCGCGGCGCTTGTCGTATTTCTTCTTGCCGCGCACCAAAGCCAATTCGACCTTGGCCCGGTTGTTCTTGAGATACATCTTGAGGGGAATCAGGGTCCAGCCCTTCTCCTGGATCTTCCCTTGCAGGCGGTCGATCTCCCGGCGGTGGAGCAGGAGTTTGCGCGGCCTGCGGGGCTCGTGGTTGTCGCGATGGCCGTGGCGGTAGGGCGCGATGTTCACATCCATT
Organism: Caldilineae bacterium; assembly: GCA_011192085.1. GTDB lineage: Bacteria > Chloroflexota > Anaerolineae > J102 > J102 > M2005. The sequence continues at coordinate 750 of DUEQ01000330.1, read as the reverse complement.
AGCCAAACCTCGCCATTCTTAATGATGGCGAAGCCCTCTTTGAGGCTGACTTTGCCCTCGCGCACCGATTTGATCTCGGTGCCCGTGAGGACGATGCCCGCCTCCATGGTCTCCAGGATCTCGTAATCGTGACGGGCCTTGCGGTTGGTGGCGACGACTTTAATGCCCATTACTTGGTCAACTGCTTCTTCAGATAGTCGATGGCTGCGTCGAGCTGCAAGTCTTCGTTAATGTCCAGCGAGGGGGAGACGACCAGGTTGGGGCGCAGGCCCACGCTGTTGATCTGCCGCCCTTTGGGCGTGTACCAGTGGGCAGAGGTGACGCGGAGCATGGAGCCGTCCTTGAGATCGAAGAGGGTCTGCACGGAGCCCTTGCCGAAGGTCTGTTCGCCGATGAGAATGGCCCGCTTGTAATCTTGCAACGCACCAGCGACGATCTCCGAGGCGCTGGCGCTGCCGCCATCCACCAGCACGACCACGGGGATGTCCTCGGGCACGATGAGATCGCCCGTGGCCATGTGGTCCATGTTGCGCTGGCCCGTCTCTTTGACGATGACGCCCTCTTCGATGAACATGCTCGCGATCTGGATGGCCCGGTCGAGCCGACCGCCCGGATTGCCGCGCAGGTCGAAGACGATGGCTTTGGCGCCATCCTTCAGCCCTTGCTTCAACGCGTGCTCCATCTTGTCCTTGGATGGGTCGGAGAATTCGTAGAGTTTGACGTAAAGGATGTTATCATCGAGCATCTTCG
>DUEQ01000033.1 GCA_011192085.1 Caldilineae bacterium | reverse complement strand
TCTTTTCATGCCCCCGACCATCGTCTTCTACCAGTCTTCCCCCCAACATCTCTATGGCGGGCAACTGGATGTCCTCCGATTTCTGGCGCATGTCGACCCGGCCCGGCTCTCTCCCGTCATCCTCACGCCCGCGGAGGGGCCGTTCGTGGATCGGGTGCGGGCGTTGGACCTGCCCGTGCAGGTGACGCCCCTGCCCGCGGAACTGGCTCGCACAGGCGGGGCCTTGCTTCAGGGCTCGGCTTGGGATAGAATACGCCAAAGCGCATTGCTGACGCCCTGGAGTCTGCGCGTGGCCCGTTGGCTGCGCGCTATCGGGGCGCAGGTGGTGTACGCCAACAACCGTCGGGCCGTCCTCACCCTGGGCCTGGCTGCCCATCTGGCCCGAACGCCCATCTTCTGGCACATCAAGCAGGATCTAGATCGGGGCCGGATGGATGCCCTGGCCATGCGGCTGATGAGTCGGGCTGCGGCCTGCTCCCTGGATGTGCAGCAAGCTTTTCATCAACGGCATCCTGCCCACGCGAAGCGCATCGGCTACGCGCCCAATGGCGTCCCCCTGGGGCCATTCAGCGGTCCGGGCCCGGACATGCGCCCGAAATTGGGCATTCCGCCCGACGCGCGGGTGGTAGGGCTGGTGGGCAGCCTGACGCCCCGCAAGGGCGTAGACCTGTTTGTGGATGCAGCCCTGGGCCTGGCTCAGGATTTTCCCGACGCGCACTTCCTGCTGGCGGGCGACGCGCCCGACGCGTATCAGGCTTTCAAGCAGGCGATGCTGACCCGGGCCCAACCCCTTATCGACGCGGGCCGGTTCCACGTTCCCGGCTGGGTGGCGGATATGCCCGCGTGCTACCGCACGCTGGACGTCCTGGCCCTGCCAAGCCGGGTGGAGGGCTTTGGTCTGGTCATCATCGAGGCCGCGGCCGCGGGCGTGCCCGCAGTGCGCAGCGCCAGCGGCGGTCACACCGAGACCACCCTCGACGGCGAGACCGGTTTCGTCATCCCCATCGATGACCGGGACGCCCTGACCGCTCGCCTGGCTCAACTCTTGGCCGACGACGCCCTGCGCCACCGCATGGGACAGGCCGCAAAAGCCTACGCCCTGGCCAACTTCAGCCTCGACCGCTTCGTCGACGCCCTGACCGTCGCGCTGTTAGACGCGATTCGACAATAGCTTCGGCGTCGCTTACAGCGGTGAACGAACGATTACGGACACTCATTCTCCCCCATGCCAGCTTCTTCCCCCAACAAAATCCGCGTCGCTCATGTGATCACCCGCTTTCATGGCGCGGGCGGCGCAAAAAATACCATCATGACCTGCGCCGGGCTGGATAAATCCCGGTTCGAGGTGGATCTCATCGTGGGGGCCAGCGCGGATCGATGGCGGGCCGAAGGCGCGGGCGTCCATTGGATTCAAGTCCCCGACCTCATTCGCTCTCTCCATCCACTGAAGGACTGGCGGGCGGCGCGGGCGCTGGAAGCCTTGTTTCGGGAAAAGGACTATACCATCGTCCACACCCATCTGGGCAAGGCGGGCATTTTAGGACGCTGGGCCGCGCATCGGGCGGGAGCGCCCCTGGTTATTCATGGTCTGCACGGCGCCACCTTTAACCCCACTCAAACCTGGCTGGAGAACGCGACCTACCTCTGGTTGGAGAAGAGGGCGATGCAATGGACGGATAAGGTCATCAGCGTGGGCGAGGACCTGATGCAACGGTATCTCGATGTGGGGGTGGGGCGGCCCGAGGATTACGTCATCATCCACAGTGGCATGGATCTGACCTCATTTCGGGCCGCGGCCGACCTGCCCGAGGAGGCCAGGCGAGCCAAACGTCGAGAGCTGGGCCTGCCCGAGGACGCGTTCGTGGCTGGATATATCGCCGCGTTGGAGTGGCGCAAGGGGCATCGCCATCTCATCCGCATGATGCAAACCCTCGCGCCCCGCTATCCCCAACTGCATCTCCTCTTCGCGGGTGAGGGCTTTTCGGCTGAGCGTCTGAAGAAGCTGGTTGCCGACGCTGGCCTTACGAATCGCATCCATTTTCTGGGGTATCGGAATGACGTGCCCGAAATCATGGCCGCGCTGCACGTCAAGCTCTTCGCCAGCGAGCGGGAGGGCTTGCCGCAGGTGCTGGTCCAGGCGGACGCGGCGGGGGTCCCCGTCCTCGCATTCGAAGCCGAAGGCGTGCGAGAGATGGTGCGCGACGGGGTCAACGGCTTCGTCTTTCCCTATGGCGATGTGCGGGCCATGAGCCAGGCCCTGGAGCGGTTCATCCAGCGCCCGGAGGAGGCCCGGCGCATGGGCCAACTGGGCCGGGATCTGGTGGATGATCGCTGGGACATCGCCACCATGCAACGCAAAACCCAGGAACTCTACGAGCAATTGCTGAAGGAGAAAGGGCTGTTATGAGTCTGCATCGGGAGAGTTTATGGACGGGCCCGGAGCGGCGACGGCAGATGATCCTGCTCCTGGGCGATGCGATGATCATCATTCTCAGCACGATCATCGCGGTGCTGGCGCGCCGCGTGCTCTTCGAAGGCGCGTCCCTGAACGAGGTCTACATCTGGCCTCTCCCCAGCGGCGCTTACTCCCTGCTCTTCACCTTTCTTTTCGCGCTCTACATCTTCGACCAATACGATCTCGCCCGAGACATGGGCGACCGAGCCAACGCCGCGGTGCTCTTCCTGGCGACCTTCGTGGGCATGGCCCTGGCCGCGTTCATTTCCTTCTTCCTGCGGGGCCTGCAACTGGGCCGCGTGGTTGTGCTGGTGCAATGGCCGTTGGCTTTCCTGGGCCTCTACTTTTGGCGACGGCTCTTTCACGTCTATCTCCTGCGCTACACCAGGCCCAGGCGGGTGTTGCTGGTGGTGGACAATCCTGTCGAGAAGGGCATCGAGGCGGAGATCAGCGAGCGCCCGCTGGGCGATTACGAGGTCGTGGGCACATTTATGATCGCAGACCTTCAGGGCCGGGCGGGGAATGGCGACTGGCATCTGGTGGATGCGCAGGGCCGGACCCTGGAGCAGATGGTGCGGGAGGAGGAGGTCAATGTGCTGGTGTTCTCCGCCCGCGCGGGCATCCCGCCCCAATATCTGGAACAGGCTATCGACTGGAAGTTCGACGGCATCGGGGTGTATGACGCCGCGAATTTCTACGGCGCCATGACGGGCCGAGTGCCCATCGAGACCATCGACGCCCGCTGGATTCTCACCTATCTCAGCCAGCCCTACGGTTCCGCGGTCGTCCGCCAGATCAAACGTGTAGTAGACATTATCCTCGCGCTGATGGGGCTGCTCCTCACCCTGCCCTTCTGGCCCCTGCTCATGCTGGCCATCAAGCTGGATTCCCCGGGCCCTGCCATCTTTCGCCAGGAGCGTTTGGGCATGCGTCAAAAGTCCATCGTCATCGCCAAGTTCCGCTCCATGTACCACAAGTACGAGGAGGAGGGCGAGGCCGCGTATGCTCAGGTCGAGGACCCGCGCGTCACCCGGGTGGGCAAGTGGCTGCGCAAGACCCGGCTGGATGAGCTGCCCCAATTGTGGAATGTGCTCAAAGGGGAGCTGAGCATCGTGGGCCTGCGCCCCATCCGCAAGGTGAATGCGGACCGCCTGGCCAAGATGATCCCTTTCTATCACCTGCGCTTCAGCATGAAACCGGGCCTGACGGGCTGGCCTCAGATCCGCTACCGCTATGCGGATGACGACATCTCCCATCTGCATAAATTCGAATACGAACTCTATCACATTCAGAACGCCAGTATCGCCTTCGATCTCTACCTCATCGTGAAGACGTTGCAGATGATCGTGTTCGGGCGAGGGCAGTAGCCAGGGAAGCGACTGAGCGGTCCGCGTCCCCATCCCGCGCGGCGAGTCGCCGCCGCCATCCTTTTTCGTGAGAGGAGGGTTTATGTTGCATGTTGAATTGTTGAGCTACACGAGGATGTTGCCTTCGCACATGGAGGCGACGCCCATCGCCCGCGGCGCGGGCTCCTTGCAGGAGAACCTTATCGAGTATGCGGGGCGGGTTTGCTACCGCTCCGACGCCAAAATGGGCCACAACCCCGCGTTTATCGATTTACGGGTGCGGGAAGGGCATGAGGACATCATCGAGCATGTGCGCTTCATCTTTCAGGTCGCGGGCCAGCCGCTGGACCGGGATGTGTTGCTGCTGACCAGCTTGCCCACGGTGGAGTTCACCGATCTGGGCGATAACGCCTGGATTTTCAGCATGAACGCCCGGAATGTGCGTGATTTCTGGCGGCGCTCCGATTCCCCCCTGGCCAAGGCCCTCGCCCGTCTGGCCCTGCCCATCATCCCCGCGGTCTTCCGAGACCTGCCCCTTTCGACGGAGGCGGACCATGGCTAAAGTTACCTTGCTGGGCTATGTGCCCACTGAAGCCGTTCCCGAACCGGAAAAGCATGGCGCGGCCACCTTCCTGGTGGAGGGAATCTCCCGCACCTGTAGCCATCAGATCGTGCGCCATCGCCTGGCCTCTTTCAGCCAGGAGAGCCAACGCTATGTGGATTTGCAGAAAGGCGGCTGGGAGCCGGTGATCCCGCCTCCTATCGCGGCCCAGCCAGAGGCCCAGGCGGTGTTGGCTCGCGCCTGGGAGGACCTGCAGACCGCGTATCGACGACTGCGGGAGATGGGCATCCGCAAGGAGGATGCCCGGTTCCTGCTCCCCAACGCCGCGGAAACCCGTTTGGTGATGACCTTGCACTATCCGGGCCTGCGCCATTTTTTCTGGCTGCGGTTGGACAAAGCCGCCCAGTGGGAGGTGCGGGATGTGGCCCATCAAATGCTGCGCCTGATCTATCCCCTCGCGCCCGATGTCTTTCAGGATATCTGGGATGTGTATGGCGATGGCGCTTAGCGCCTGTGATACACGTTCCTGGTGACT
>DUEQ01000329.1 GCA_011192085.1 Caldilineae bacterium | reverse complement strand
CACGCCATGCCCTAACCATCCAATTCGCTCTCACTTCATCATATCAAGGAGGTGAAGAAGATGAACAAACGTTTGTGGATCGCGCTCAGCTTGCTGCTGATTGTGGCGCTGGCGCTGGTCGCCTGCGGCGGCAAAGAAACTCCAACGCCGCAGCCCGAGCCCACCAAGGCGCCCACAGAAGCGCCGGCGCAGCCGACTGAAGCGCCGACTGAAGCGCCTCCCACGCCGACGCCCGAACCTCCCACCCCCACGCCGGCGCCTCCTACGCCCACCCCGGTGGCTCGCAATGGCGCGTGGGTGGATTCCCTGGTCTTCACCGTGCAAGAAGACTCAAACCTGGCCGTGGCGCAGCTCGAAAGCGGTGATATCGACATCTACGCCTTCACCGTGGGCGAAGCGGAACTCTTCAAGAAGGTGAAGGAGAACCCCAATCTGAGATATGCCCAATCCATGGGCGTTTACAATGAACTCACCTTCAACCCCGTGGGGCCCGAGTATGGCGAAGGCGAGCTTAACCCCTTCTCCAACCCCAAGATCCGCGAAGCCATGAACTGGCTGGTGGACCGCAACTACATCGCGGAAGAGATCATGGGGGGCCTGGCTGTGCCTAAATTCCTACCCGTGGTCAGCGCCTTCCCCGATTACGCCCGCTATGTGGACACTGTCCGCGCCATCGAGGCGAAATACGCCTACAACATGGACAAGGCGCAAGAAGTCATCACCGCGGAGATGGAAGGCATGGGCGCGGAGCTGGTCGATGGCAAGTGGACCTACAACGGCGACCCTGTGGTCATCAAGTTCCTCATCCGCACCGAGGATGAGCGCAAGGAGATCGGCGACTACGTCGCCAACCAGCTCGAAGCCCTGGGCTTCACCGTGGATCGCATGTACAAGACCAGCCAGGAAGCTTCCCCCCTCTGGATCGGCAGCGATCCTGCCGAGGGGCAGTGGACCATGTACACCGGCGGCTGGATCACCACGGCCATCAGCCGGGATGACGGCGACAACTTCAGCTTCTTCTACACCAATCGCGGCATCCCCGTGCCCCTGTGGCAGGCCTACCAGCCCGATCCCGAGTTCGACGAGGTCACGCTCAAGCTGGAGAACAACGACTTCGCCACCATGGAAGAACGGGGCGAACTCTTCCGCAAGGCCATGCAACTGGCCGTGCAGGACAGCGTGCGCGTCTGGCTGGTGGACCAGCTCAGCTTCTCCCCCTATCGGGCGGATGTGGCTGTGACCGCGGACCTCGCGGGCGGCATCTCTGGCGCCCAACTCTATCCCTACACCGTCCGCCGCGTGGACGAAGTGGGCGGCGCCATCAAGATCGCCAACTCCAAGCTGCTCATCGAACCCTGGAACCCCCTGGGCGGCACGAACTGGATCTACGACACCATGCCGCAGCGGGCCGCGGGCGAGTACGCCACCGTGTCCGATCCCTTCACCGGCCTGCAGCTCCCCAACCGGGTGGAGAAAGCCGAGCTCGTCGTGAAGACCGGCCTGCCTGTGGCCAAGACCCTGGATTGGGTCGACCTCACCTTCCAGGATGAGATCGTCGTGCCCGACGACGCCTGGGTGGACTGGGATGCGGAGAACCAGAAGTTCATCACCGCAGCCGAGAAGTACACCGAGACCGTGACCGCGAACATCAAATCGGTGGTCTACTACCCCGAAGACCTGTTCAGCACCGTCACCTGGCACGATGGCAGCCCCATCAGCCTGGGCGACTTCGTCATGGGCATGATCCTCCAATTCGACCGGGCCAAGGAAGCTAGCGCCATCTACGACGAAGCGGTCGTGCCCGACGTCCAGTCCTTCCTCAGCCACTTCAAGGGCGTGCGCATCCTCTCTACCGACCCCCTGGTCATTGAAACTTACGACGACCAGTACGCGATGGACGCGGAGAACAGCATCTACGACTGGTGGCCCTACTACGACTACGGTCAGGCGTCCTGGCACACCCTGGCCGTGGCCTACAAGGCCGAAGAGAACAAAGAGCTGGCCTTCTCCGCCGACAAGGCTGACTCCCTGGAAGTGGAGTGGATGAGCTTCATCAGCGGTCCCAGCCTTGAAGTCCTGAAGAAATACCTCGATGAGGCCAGTGGCGAAGGGTTTATCCCCTACGCCAACACCCTGGGTGAATACGTCACAGCGGAAGAAGCTGCGGCCCGCTATGAGAACCTGGCCAAATTCTACGATGCCTATGGTCACTTCTGGGTGAACACCGGCCCCTTCATCCTCAAGGGCGTCTTCCCCGTGGAAGGCTCGCTGGAATTCGTGCGCAACGAGGCCTACCCCGACTCCGCCAACAAATGGGCCCGCTTCTCCGAGCCCAAGATCGCGGACGTCTCCCTGGACGGCCCCGGCCGCGTGAAGATCGGCGACGAAGCCACCTTCGAGGTTTCTGTCACCTACAAGGGCGATCCCTATCCCGCCGCGGAGATCGGCGAAGTCAAGTACCTCGTCTTCGATTCCGAGAGCAACCTCATCGCCTCCGGCCCCGCGGAGCTGGTGGAGGATGGCAAGTATCAGGTCGTCCTTGGCAGCGACGTTACAGGCAAACTGGAGGCGGGCTCCAACCGCATCGAGGTGGCGGTCACCTCCCTGGTGGTCAGCATCCCCTCCTTCGCGGACATGGAATTCGTCAGCGTACCCTAACTCCCTTCCCAGGGCTGACGGCGGCATGAAACGGGGCTGCCGTCAGCCCTTTTTCTTTGCATGCGTTGGAGCAGCACCCCTATGGCCGATGAAACGCAACAGGATTTGAAAAGGCAGGCTCAAGTTGACACCTTGAAACGCATTGGGAAATACACCCTCATCCGCTT
>DUEQ01000328.1 GCA_011192085.1 Caldilineae bacterium | reverse complement strand
GTGTGGCGCATCCTGCCCGAGGAGGGCGCCCGGGCCTGGGCCCCGGCGTGGATGGTGGGCAAACTCGTGCATCGGGCCATCGAGCTGGAGCGCATGCCCGACGCGCCTGGATTCGAGGCCTGGCTGGAGGCCAGCGCCCGCAGCCTGGGCTTGAGCGACGCCAGGATGCTAAAGGATGCGGTGAGGCGGGCGCAGCGCCTCCTCGACCGTCTGGCCGCCAGTCCGCTCTGGACCGAGATTCAGGCCGCGGAGCAGCGGATGCACGAAGCCCCTTACGCTTATCTCGATCCCGACGGGGACGCCAGCGTCCGCGGGACCATCGACTTGGTTTACCGCTTGGGCGAGCGCTGGACCCTGGTGGATTTCAAGACCGATCGGGCGAAGGACCGGGCGCACATGGAGGCCATCATCCGGGAGAAGGGGTACGATAGGCAGGTGGCGCGTTATGTCCAAGCCATGGAGACCCTACTTGATGTCACCCCACGAGCATTCATCTGCTTTCTGGACGTGGCGGGCCGGGTGACAGTATGGGCGTGGCAAGGGAATGGAGATTCTTAGCGGGTCAGGCGGTAGATGGCCTCGGCATAGACTTCCATGGCCCGGTAGAGGTCCGCCAGGATGACGTATTCGTCGGCCTGGTGCGCGGTCTCGGGCGCGCCGGGGAAAGTGGGGCCATAGGCCACGCAATTGGGCATGGCTCGGGCGTACGTTCCCCCGCCGATGGCGAGGGGCTCTGCATCTGCATCCCCTGTCACTTCCCGGTACACCTGCAAAAGCGTTTTCACCAGAGGATGATCCAATGGCACATAGAGCGCGGGCATGGAGGCTCGAACCTGCATATCGAGCCCATAGCTAGCTGCAATTGCCTTCACTGCGCTGATTCCATCCTCCACCGACGCGGTGACGGGGATGCGCATATCGATGCCCAGGCGCTCTTCTTCGGGCGTAATGACCAGTTTGCCCACATTGAACGTCAATTTGCCCGAGACGGCATCCTCCACCCGCCCGAAAATGGCCTGCGCGTGGTAATCCAAGCCCACGGTTTGGGCTAGAAAGCGGATAGTTTTGGCCTGGCAGCCGATGGCGTCTAGTGCGATGGCCAGGCGAGCGATGGCGTTGACGCCCTGTTCGGGCAAGGACGCGTGCGCGGCTTTGCCCAACACCCGCACGCCCGCGTCCGTCCACTCATACTCGAAGCCCAGCTCCTCCAGCTTCGCGACCAGAGCGTCCTGATGGGGGCCGGCATAGAGAGCCTCGCCCGGCGTCGCATTGAAGGCCGTGCCCAGGTCCATGACGGGTATGTTGAGCTCGTTGGCGCCGACCAGCTCCACCTGCAGGATGTGTTTCTCCGCGAAGATGAGGGGGAATTCCGCGTCGGGCGTGAAACCCATCGCGGGCGTCTCCTCTCGGTCCAGATAGCGGTGAATGCCCCGCCAATGATTCTCCTCGTCGCCACCGAAGATGAATCGCACGCGTTTGTGGAAATCAACGCCCGCTTCCATGAGCGCCTTCACCGCGAAGAGCGCGGCCATCATCGGGCCTTTGTCATCCTGGGTTCCCCGGCCATAAAGCTTGCCCTCCCGCTCATCTGGCTCGAAGGGGGGCGTCGTCCAATGCGCGGGATTGCCCGGCGGCACCACATCCACATGTCCAATAACGCCGATCATCTCCTCCCCCTCACCGATCTCGGCCCAGGCGTAGTAGCCTGCGCCATCATACCACGTGCGAAAGCCCAGGTCCGCGGCGATATCGGTCGCCTTTTGCAGGGCTTCATGCACAGCCTTGCCGAAGGGATAGCCCTCTCCCCCTTCGACCAGAAAGCTGGGAATGCGCACCATCGCCTTAATGGCTTCCTTCATCGGGATGTGCAATCGTTCGAGTTGGGATGTGACGTTGGCAGTCATGGATACATTCTCTAGGTTTTCAGTGTCTTTTCACGCAGCGTTTCATTCAGAAAGACCAAGGGCTCGCAGGTCCAATTTCCCATCCTTGAGGGGCGGGCACCAGAAGTACGCGCCTGTCACTGGTCGGGAGTAGGTGAACAGCGCGTCTACGATGCCGTCGTCCAGGCCCGCCATGCGCTTGAGCTGAGCTTCGAACGCGTCGAGGGAATGTCAGGTTGATAAGTTCTCATGATGGCTCCCTTTACTGTTTTCAACGGAATGCGTGATGATTTTTCGGCTTTATTATCTCC
>DUEQ01000327.1 GCA_011192085.1 Caldilineae bacterium | reverse complement strand
GCGAATCCCAATTCCCAATCTCCAGTCTCCAATCCCCACCTCCTACGCAATCTGATACATCGACCCCGCATCGCCTCGCTTTTCCACCAGAATGCGGACGGGGAACTGGTCTTTGAGCTCCTCGATGTGGGTGATGATGAGGATCAGGGCGAACTCATCCTGGATCATGTGGATGGCCTCCACCAGATTCTCCCGCCCTTGCGCGTCCTGAGTGCCGAACCCCTCGTCGATGAACAGGGTTTGCAATGGCGCGCCCGAGCGCCGGGCCAGCAGGCGGCTAAGCGCGATGCGCAGGGCCAGGTTCACCCGAAAGGCCTCCCCGCCCGAGTAGAGCTCGTAGGGTCGGGAGCCCAGCTCATCGGAGATGATGATGTCCAGGGCCTCGCGGGTTTCGCCTGAGCGAGTCGTCCGCTGGGTCTCCAACCGCACGTTCATGCGTCCGTCTGTCAGGCGGGCGAGGAGCAGGTTGGCCTCATTCTCCAGCTCGGGCAGCGCCGCCTCGATGAGCATAGCTTGCAAGCCATTCCGACCAAACGCGGTCTCCAGCGTGGCATAGCGCCGAAGCTGAGCCCGCACCGTCGCCATTTCCTGACGCAGGCGCTGGCGCTGGGCCCGCACGCCCTCCAGCGAGGCCAATCGCTGTCGGGCCGCGGCCAAGCGCTCATGGGCCTCCTCCCACGCCCGATGGGCCTCCTCGGCCGCGGCTCGGGCCTCCTGCCAGGCCTTTTGGACCTGGGGCAGGGCCTTGAGCGCGTCCTCCAGCGCGGCGAGTTCGGACGCATCCTCAGCCAGAGCCCTCTCCTCCCCCTGCCAGCGGGCCTCAAGCCGGGCCAACGCGGCTTCCTCCTCGGGCAGGCGATTCTCCGCATCCTGCATCCGCTGCCATTGCGCGGGCGCGTCTTGCAGCGCTTCGCGCTGGCGGCGGGCCTGTGCGTGGGCCAGGGAATCGTAGGCGAGGGACTCCAATTGGGTCTGAATGGTTGCGAGCTGGGCCTGGAGTTCGGGTTGGGGGCCCGCATCCATCCGGGCTTGCAGGGCTTCGATCTCGGTCTGAAGGCCCGCGCGTGGCGCGGCCTTACGCTGCGCCTCCTCCCTTTGCTGCTCCAACCGTCCGAGCTTGCGTCGCTGGCCGGGCAGATCGCGCAGCATGGGGGCCACAACATCCTGCGCCTGGGCGAGTTCCGCCTTCTCCCTCTCCAGCGCCTCCCGTTTCGCCCGCAACGAAACCGCTTGCTCGCTCAAAGCGACCTCACCCTCCGCATACTCCTGCAAGCGGCTTTCCAGTTGGGCCAATTGGCGTTGCAACCCCGGCAATCGCCGCAGGTCGGAGGCCGCAGCCTGACTGGCCGCCCGCAGCGCCTTCATTTCCTCCTTCAACGCCTTTTCCTCCGCCTGGACCTGGCTATATTGGTCGCGCAGCGACTCCAGCTCATTTTCATATTCCTGCAACACGTGAGCCCGGCCATCCTCCCCCAAAGGCCGATGACACACCGGGCAGGCATCGGTCTCCCCCTGCTCCAGCAGCGCCCGCCGCCCCTTCAACGCGTCGGCCTCTTGCCTCAACCGCTTCTTCTCCGCTTCCTGTTGCTGGATGAGGACGCGCAGTTCAGAGAGGCGCTGGGTTCGAGCCTGCTCCTCCACTGCCAACCGCTCCAGCTCGACGATTTCCTCTACCAGCGCCGCGCGCTTGGCCTCCAGCTCGGGCAGGATCGCCAGCAGTTTTTCCAAACGGTCCAGCTCCTTACGCGTGGTGCGCAGCTCCACCTCCAGGGCCGAAAGCCGCTGGCTCCGGGCCTGACGCTCCTCCTCCAGCGCCTCCAGCGCAGCCACGTCGTCGCGCAGGGCGCTGATGGCATCTTCCAGTTGAGGAAGGACCTGTGCAGCCTCCTCGGCCTCGCGCCACTGACGGGTCTTCAACGCCAACGCCTTTTCCAGCTCCGCCCGCGCCTGGTCGATGGCCCGGACCAATGCCTGTTTCTCCTGCTCCAGAGGGCGCAGCGCGGCCAGGATCTCATTCCAGCGGGCCTCCTCGGCCTGAGCTTGCTGAAATTGCTGGAACCGGGCGGCGATGGCCTCCTTCTTCGCCACCAGCGTCCGCAGATCCGCCACCCGCTTACGGACCCGGTCCCGTTCCTCGGTCGTCTGTTGATGGTCGCGGCGGGCTCGGGCGAGCCGCTCGGCCAGCCGATCCCGCGCCACTTTCTTCGTCTCCAGAGCTTGCAACGCCAGCCGCGCCTCCGACTGCTCGCGAGCGCGCGCTTCTTTCTCCATGCGAATCTGCATCTCCCGCACCTCGGCCCGTTTCATTTCCGCCTCGAACTCCTCCTGTCGGGCCAGTTCCTCTTCCAGCTTCTGCAACTGCCCGGACATCTGATCCACCAGGCGCTGGGTCTCGTTCTTCAGCGCCTTCGCCTGTTGGGCATACACCTCATATTGGGCCAGATTGAGCGCCTTGCGCAGAATCTTCTTTCGGTTTGCGGGCGTGGCCGTGGTGAATGCGTCTGCCTCACCCTGCTTGAGGAACGCGGTGTGCATGAAGGTCTCGTAGTCCATGCGCAATAGGTCGTCAATGCGAGCCTGAGTGGCTCGCACGCCCGATTCGGTGAGGGGCTGCCATCGGGCTTCATGCTCATCCCACACGGCCAGCTCCAGCGAGGTCTTGCGGGAGCGGCGATAATACTTCCGGGCCACGGAATACAACTGCCCGCCCAACTCGAACTCGAAAAGGACCTGCATCTCCCCCGCGCCCGCATGCACCAGCTCGTCGTTGCCAGACCGAGCCTTGCCCCACAGCGCCCAGGTCATCGCATCCAGCAACGCGGACTTGCCATGCCCATTTGCGCCGATGAGCACAGCCAGGTGCATATGCGAGAAATCCAGCGGCTGCGGCGGCGTCTTGTAGCTAAGGAAGTTTTGCAGGGTGAGTTTGTGCGGTATCATTGGTTGAAACCCATCGCATCATGTAAAAAGAAAGCGAAG